>JBFMCL010000006.1 GCA_040754395.1 Nitrospirota bacterium
CACAGAAGTGCCGCAGTGAGCTACGGTATCGGCTTCAAGAAACCCCGGACGGGACTCGTCCCATTGGTTTGTCTTGATCGGTATCTGTTTTCTCAGAAGAGTACCTGGCTTTGTCGTGGCCCGACCATGCCCTTTATATTTCACCCTGACCGGTTTGAGGAGCCTGTCAATTCGTGGGAGAGATCGTATCTTGACAGTTTTCAGGAAGAGTTTTTATAATTTAATGATTTAACGAAAAAATAGCGGTCTTTTATAAATGAAGGTATTTATCTCAGACATTCCTTATGAGGGATTAGATCTTGAGCTGCAGCAAACAGTAGAATCCAGTGCCGTAATCTCACCCGTCAAGATTCAGCTAAGGGTCGAAAGAGTTGGTGATGAGGTTATTGTCAGGGGAATTCTTTCTGCAGACATACGACTGGAATGCAGTAGATGTTTGAAAGAATTTTTTAGTATAATAACAGTTCCGGTTGATGTCGTGTATCATCCCGTGGAAGAGCTCAGGGGTGAAGAAAAGCATGAGATTATGGGAGAAGAACTCGATCTGGATTTTTACACAGGAGAAGAGATTGATATTGACGCGCTTATCCAGGAGCAGATAGTCCTGAATCTCCCGATGAAGCCTCTCTGCAGGGAGATGTGCGGGGGAATATGTGCGAAATGCGGTGCTGACCTCAATGAAGGAAAATGTGCCTGCGATACAAGGAAAACAGATTCAAGGTTTGATATTCTGAAAAAACTATTAAAGGAATGAAAGGAGTATACCATTGGCAAACCCAACACATAGACATACAAGGTCGAGAAGGGACAAGAGGAGAGCTAACTGGAAGGGCCAGTTGCCCAACCTCGGCCTCTGTCCTGACTGCAACGAACTGAAGCTGCCGTTCAGGGCCTGCCCGAACTGCGGTTCATACAGCGGGCGCAAGGTTCTCACAATAGTCGAAAAAGAAATATGAAGATTGCCCTGGATGCAATGGGGGGTGATTATGCCCCTGCAGTGAATATTGAGGGCGCTCTTGATACAATCAACAATTTCGATGATGTAGAAGTTATCCTCGTAGGTAATGAATCAATTCTCTCAAGGGAACTTGACAGCAGAAGATTCCCTCCCAGCAGAATATCCGTAAAACACGCATCACAGGTCGTCGGAATGGATGAATCTCCTGCTGCTGCGATAAGGAAGAAGCGGGATTCTTCCATACGGAGGGGCATAGAACTCGTCAAGCACGGTGAGGCCGATGCGTTTGTGAGCGCAGGGCATTCCGGTGTGGTTATGGCTACTGCGCTGCTGGTGCTCAGAGCGTCCGAGCTTGTCGACAGGCCCGCGATTGCTACCATCATGCCCACATTGAAGGCGCCTTTTGTGCTTATAGATGCAGGGGCAAATATTCACTGCAGACCTGAGAACCTGCTCCAGTTTGCACTCATGGGAAGCACATACTGCAGGGTTATCCTCGGAAGGGCTGAACCGAAAGTTGCACTTATCAGCACAGGAGAGGAAGACACAAAAGGGAACGAACTGACCAAAGAAACGTTCAAGCTGCTCAAGGAGGCAGATATCAACTTTGTCGGCAATATCGACGGGAAGGATATCTTTACCGGTGACGTTGATGTGATAGTCTGTGACGGGTTTACCGGAAACGTTATCCTCAAGACCAGTGAAGGGCTTGCAGACGCACTCATCAGGATGCTGAAACGAGAAGTTGCCAACCTGGCATCAGGAAGAATAGGGTACCTGTTCATGAAGCCGGCACTGAAGAATTTCAAGAAAAAGACGGATTATGACGAGTACGGGGGGGCTCCCCTTCTTGGCATCAACGGCACCTGTATCATAAGCCACGGGAGGTCCACTGCCAAGGCGATCAGGAACGCCCTGAGGGTCGCTTCGGACTTTGCCTCAAAAAAGGTCTATGAAATCATATCCTCCACCATCGCCAAAGATCTTGCCCACCACGAAAGGCTGAAGGTTGCGAAGAAGTAGAATTATTTCGACCGGTTCCTATCTTCCGGAGAGGGTTCTTTCAAATTCCGAACTTGAGAAAACAGTCGATACGTCCGACGAATGGATTACCGAGAGAACGGGAATAAGGGAAAGAAGGATTGCCGATGAAGGGCAGGCGGCGTCAGACCTCGCCTTCGGCGCTTCAAAGGTGGCCATCGAAAGGGCAGGGCTTACGCCCGATGACATTGATCTCATTGTTGTTGCAACCATTTCGGGCGACATGGCATTCCCCTCTACCGCCTGCTTTCTCCAGCATAAGCTCTCTGCAGCAAGAGCTGCGGGGTTTGATGTCAATGCAGCCTGTTCAGGGTTCGTGTATGCCCTTCACATTGCCGACAGTTTCATAAGGACCGGTGTGCACAACTACATCCTTGTTGTCGGGACCGAGGTGCTCTCGAAGATAACGGACTGGGAAGACAGGGCCACATGTGTGCTTTTCGGAGACGGTGCCGGCGCTGCAGTGCTCGGGCCGACCGATGAGGACAGGGGGGTGCTCTCAACGCACATTAATTCCGACGGCAGTATGTGGGAGCTGATTCACGTTCCGGGCGGTGGATCAAGGCAGCCTGCGTCTGAAGCGTCCGTAAGGAACAAGCAGCATTATATCAAAATGAAGGGAAACGAGACGTTCAAGGTTGCGGTGAGAACCCTTGAAGAACTTGTGATAAAGACCCTTGAAGAGAACGGGCTTGAACCGTCGCAGCTTTCCCTGCTTATCCCGCACCAGGCGAACCTGAGGATAATACAGGCAACTGCGGAAAGGCTTGGGATGCCGATGGAAAAGGTTGTCATGAATCTCGAAAGATACGGCAATACATCAGCGGCTTCCATTCCCATCGCTCTCGATGAGGCTGTTGCATCGGGCAGGGTGAAAGAAGGAGATTACATTCTCCTTGAGGCGTTCGGCGGAGGGCTCACCTGGGCTTCTGCATTAATAAAGTGGTAAGTCCCTGATTCTTGCATCAAGAAGCCGTCTTACTGTTGAAAGCAGTTCAATCCCCTCAAACGGTTTTTTTATGAAAGCGTTCACTGACTCATCCCTGGTTATGGCGTCGGTGCCGTAGCCGGACACAACGATGATCTTGACTCCGGGCCTGATTTTCCTGAGATTCATGACCAGTTCCGGCCCTTCCATGAGCGGCATCATGACGTCGGTGATTATCAGCGGGACTTTGTCTGAAACACTCCTGAACGTGTCGATCGCCGTAAGGGGATTGTGTTCAGGCATGACCGTATAACCGTGTGTTTCGAGGATATCCCTGATATAATTCAGCACATCCCTGTCATCATCGATCACAAGGATATTCTCATTGCCTTCCACTGAGACAGGAAGCGGCTTAAGCACCTTCGGAGCAGTCTTTTCGGAAACAGGGAAAAAGATGTCAAACGTGGTGCCTTTGCCCACTTCGCTCTGAACAGAGACATATCCCCTGTGGTCTTTGACTATCCCGTAAACCGTTGCGAGGCCAAGGCCTGTTCCCTTTCCTTTTTCCTTGGTCGTGAAAAACGGGTCAAATATCTTTCCGATAAGTTCCTGGGGAATGCCGAATCCCGTATCGGAGGCGGTCAGAACGATATATCTGCCCGGAATGATGTATGCGGGCATGTCCCTGGAGCTGCTGCCGACGTCGATCATGTCAGTTTTTATGGTGATGAGGCCCCCGTCCGGCATCGCGTCGCGCGCATTGACCATGAGGTTCATGATCACCTGTTCGATCTGGTTTGGGTCGCCCTCAATCAGGGGGATATTGTTCTGCAGATTTATCTTCAGGCCAATTCTCTTATCCAGTACCCCTTCGAACAACTTCGCAGAGTCGTTGACAATGTCGTTCAGGCTCAGCGGCAGCACCTCGTGCGCTTCTCTGCGTGCAAAGCTGAGGAGTTTTGATACCATTACCCCGGCCTTGCGCGCCGAACTTTCGATATTTCTCACCCTCTGTCTCGAAGTGTCATCAAGATTGCTGAACTCCAGCAGCAGCTCGGCATATCCGAGTATCGCGGTCAGGATATTGTTGAAATTGTGGGCGATCCCCCCGGCGAGCGCCCCGACGGACTCCATCTTCTGGGAATGCATGAGCTGTTCCTGTATTTTCTTCTTTTCAGTGATATCCCTGTAGAATGACTGGATATAGAGTTCATCGCCAATGGTAATGGCTTTTGAACTGACTTCAAGGAGAACCCTGCTTCCGTCTTTCTTGTAATGCTCTGTTTCGAAGATGAGGGATTCGCCCTGAAGGATCCTCGAAAACCGGTCAGCATGCTTTTCCCGCTCCCCGCTTGTCTTAAGGAGCTCAACGTTAATCCCGACTAACGCTGCACGGTCAAACCCATGTATCTCGCAGGCTTTCTGGTTCACATTGACGATGATCCCGTTCTTGTCGAGTACTATAACGCCGTCAGTCGCATTGTCAAAGATCGACCTGTGCCATTTTTCCGAGATGGCAAGCTCTTTTGTCCGTTCCTGGACCAATTCTTCGAGTTGGGCTGAATAGATTTTGAGCTGATTTTTTTGTTGATCTAAGTCATACTGAAGACTAAGTTCACTTAAAAGTCTCTTGTGACTCAAAAATCTCCAGATAAAAGCAACCGAAAAAATGGAAATCATAAAAGCGTTGTTACTCAAAAAAATTGATCGATTGGTTACTTGGTCAAATATCAATATGGGAAATAGATAGATCGAATATATGGAAAATCCGACAAAAAACGATAGTGGTAAGTTGAGGGGTAATATTCCTAGAACACAAATGATAAGGAGCGTCATTCCGGCATAGTAAGGTGATTGATGACCGCCGAAAGAAAGAATCATAAGTTCAATTGCTATTGCTGATGCAATAGCTCCAACTATGAGAAGCGAATATTGATAATATAGACTTTTCTTGAGTCTGTTGAGAAAATATAGGGAGATTAGAATGGATGAAACTACTAAACGATAGACTATGAACTTATGAAAATTGTCTGGTGTGACGAAATAATCTAATATTCCAATTAACAAAAATAAAATTGCTCCGAATAAAGCACTCAGACCTGTCCATAAGTGCGTAAGCGTTTCAATGTAGTTTTTTAAATATTGTTCTTTTTCCGATTCCATGGCTATATATTCAATTTACAAGAAATCATCGTGACTGTCGAGCGACAAGTCAAGAACCCGATTTTTTTACTTTTTTTAGAATTAACCTAGCGGTGTCCATTCCCAAATATGCCGCGCCCGGTATCCCTTGTGTTTGTGTCGTCCAGTGTCCGCATAAATAGAGCCTTTTAATTGAGGTAGACTGTCTCAATTCAGGAGTAAATAATTGTGAAGGTAAACTGGCCCAACCGTAGGCTGCTCCCTTGTAATTGAGAGTATATCTATAAAGGGTATAAGGCGTCGCGGCGTCTTTATAGATGATATGTGAAGATAAATGAGGAATTATGTGTTTTTCTATTCGCTCTATGAAGGATTCTAATGATTTAGATTTATTATTTTTCCAGTACGCTCTGTTTTTAAAAGGGGCATTTACAAATGCTAAAATAGTCTTATTGTCAGGTGATAAACGTACCATATATCCACCGACAGCTTCCAGGTCTCCCTTTTTTGCATACATATATATTTTGTCTAAATCATAATAAGGCAAATACCATACGTTGGTGCCTGGGTTTGGCAACGAATCAAAGACTTTATCAATACCCAGGTATAAAATAAAGGTCGACAACGAAGGAATCATACCATCAATTATTTGTAATACATCTTTGTTTACAGTTTTTTTGCCTAAAAGCTTGAAAAAAGTCTGCATTGCATCGCATGCAGAAATGACATAATCAGAAGCGACAAAACCGTAGTTTTCCAGCATTACGCCGGTAACGCGATTATCTTTTGCTCTGATTTTCTTCACCAGGCTTGATAATAATAGCTCCCCACCAAATGATTTAAACTTCTCCGCCAGGGTATCTGACAGCACCTGCATTCCTCCCTCGGGATAATACCCACCGTCAAGAATAAATTCAGTAAAAATCTTGGTACCTGTGAAGGCAGAGATCATCGAAGGTGGTAATGCCCCATTACCGAAAGAGGGTAACGCGATCATGGCTTTTAAGTGTTCATCCTGAAAATATTGGTCAAGGAGTTCCTTAAATGTTTGTTTCCTAAATGCTGCAAAATTTATAGGATTAAAGGAGGTAAGGTGCTGGATGAATTTGCGAATATTGGCAGCTTCGTGAGGGAAAGTGTATTGAATTTGATCAATAGTCTTGTCTAAATCAGGCCAAAAGGTAATTTTGTGGTCAGGGGTAATGATAATATCGGAAGGAACATATCGTTTTATCTGTAGAGTATTTTCTAACCCGAGTCCTTCAATGATTAGCCTCATGTTTCCACCATGTCTGTAACTACCAAAAGAATGTGCAGCAGCGTCAAAGGTATATCTTCCTCTTTTGAAGGAAGTACAATAGCCGCCTGGTTTGTGATGCTGCTCTGCGATAAGTACCTTCATCCCGGCTTTTGCAAGATAGCAGCCGCAGACAAGGCCACCGAGTCCTGCCCCTATAATAATAGCGTCATATGAATCGATTTTATCAGGCATTTCTAACTTCCATCTGTTTTTTGTTTAAGCAACATTATGGTCAAATCTATTACCTGTCTAGGAGTGGTAATGCTAGGGATGTCTTCATCTCGCACAGAAATCTTATATTTTTTTTCGATAGCAACAACAATCTCAATTGCCTTGATTGAATCGATCTCCAAATCATTTGCCAAATTCATATCTGCGGTAATGTCTTCCGTATCCGTTCCTGAAACATCAGAGATAATAGATATGATTTCTTGCTCTACATTTTCTACCATTATAGCTCCTTATTAGATGAATTTTTTCAAAACCAGGCAGGCATTATTGCCACCGAAGGCATAAGAATTATTGAGTGCAAAATTGACTTCACACTCTCTAGAGTCATTTGGAACGCAATCAATATCACATTCAGGATCAGCAGTCTCAAAATTAATTGTCGGTGGTATGATATTATTCTTCACAGCGAGAGCACAGGCAATTGCCTCAAGTGATGAGGCAGCACCCATTGTGTGTCCGAGCATAGACTTGATTGAACTCACAGGAATGTGCAGATACCTGTCACCAAACACTTCTTTGATGGCAGCGCATTCGGTTTTGTCATTTGCTGGAGTTCCCGTGCCATGTGCACTGATGTAGTCTACATCCTCTTTTTGAATTCCTGCATTCTGTAAGGCTTTTGTCATGCACATAGCGACTCCTTCAACCGATGGTTGAGTCATATGACTGGCATCACAGCTAAGCCCATAACCCAATATCTCCGCATAAATTGTTGCATTCCTTTCCAAAGCGTGTTCTAACGCTTCCAATACGAGTATTCCTGCGCCTTCTGCAACCATCATGCCTTTGCGGTTTTTGTCAAAAGGCTGACATTTTTCTGGTGCGACAGCCGAAAATTGATTAAAACCGGTGAAAGATATTCTTGAAAATGGGTCTGAGGCACCTGCGAGGACCATATCCAACCTATTTAAAGATATTAAGTCGAAACCGTAACCTATTGCATAATTACCAGCTGCACAAGCAGTCGAAAATATGTAATTTCCACTGCCAAGATGCAAATGCTTTGCTATTGCTGCCGGCGTAGAATGCACTGGAAGCTGACAAATCAGGTTCTGTTCTATATCTTCATTTCTGATTACCTTGTCATTAATATGCTCAATGACCTGTATAGATCCTGAAGTTATGCCAATGCAAGTTCCAAATCTTGCAAGAGGTATTTCATGCTGGGGCAAGCGGGAATCCTGTATGGCAAGCAATGATGCTGCAATTGCCAGCTGAGACGCGCGACTATGAAAAATCAGGTCTTCGACAGGTAAAAAATTTAAGGGGTCAAACAACTTTACTTCTCCACCATTGTGAGTAAAATGATTCGATGTATCAAAAGATGACACGGGACTGATCCCGGATTTTCCGTTCAGAAGGCTCTCCCAGAAGTCTTCCCAACCGATGCCGATGGAGGAAATAACTCCTAATCCAGTTATGACTACTCTCTTATTCATTTTTTACACTAAACACAAGCTCAGCCTCTGAGACTTTGCTTTCATGAACAAATGCTGTTGCTGACACGTATGCACCATTTGGCAGGGATTTAGTATTAACTGCTTTAATTATTAGCTGATCACCGGGAAAAACGGGATGCAAAAAACGAGCTTTCACCGAACCTAAAAAATAAAGTGCCTTCTTCATTCCGTTATTTTGATCGGCAGAAAAAAGCACTATTGCAGCCTGAGCCATAGCTTCTATTATTGCGACTCCAGGCATGATTGCCTTTTCAGGAAAATGTCCCAGGAAAAAGATGTCGTTACCCGAAATATTCTTTACCGCAGTGACTTCTTTCCCCGGTGTAAATTCGATGACCTTATCGATCATGATGAAAGGAAAACGTTGTGGTATAAATTTCTTTATTTCCTCAAAATCAAGAGTCATACTCCAATCTCCATTATATTAGTGTTTTCCAATAATGATTGCTGAATTATGTCCGTAAGGATCGGAAGAGATAATCAGGGCTGCATTAACAGGTTGTTTCCTCGCACCATTTAGGACATAATCGAGATTGCATTCTTGGTCATTTTCTTTATGATTTACTGTAGGCGGGATAATCCCCTTTATGACAGTACCAACAGCGGCTGAAATAGACAGGGTGCCAGAGGCGGAAAATGTTTCTCCGACCATTGATTTCACCGCACTGACCGGAATGGTATAGGCATCTTTTCCAAAGACAGCCTTAATAACCTCGGTTTCCATCCTGTCAAGTCCTCTGGTCGAGTTGGCACCTGAAAATATGCAGTCTACTGCCTCAGGTGCCATTGATGCATCTTTCAGGGCAAGGACAATAGCATTTGTGAGACCTGTTCCGGAGCTATTGAATTTTTTGTCTGCATCGGGATCAAAGGCATTCCCATATCCGAGCACCTTTGCCACGATAGCCGCGCCTCTGCGTAATGCATGATGCTCATCTTCAAGGACAAGGACTGCTGCCCCCTCCGAGAGGATGATGCCGTTTCTCCGTGCATCAAAGGGGCAGCATATGGGCTCAGAACCATCCATGCCAGACAAATACCCGAGTTTATGGAAGCCAAAAAAGGTCTCTTCACACAGTTCTTCGACTGCACCTGCAAGAACAACATCTGCCCTGTTTAAACGGATGAAGTCGGAAGCATATGTCACAGCATCGATTCCTGCGCAAAAACCTGTTGATATGGTGGTGTTGAACCCCTTAATTTGAAACCGGATAGAGACCTGACTTGCGGGAGAATTGATTACGGTATTAGGGAAATGTGATGGATTGACATATTTTGGACCTTCTATCAGGCTGTCACGATCGAATTGTGAAATGCTATGGAGACTTCCGAATGTAGTTCCAATAGAAACACCTGTGATATAGGTGTTTTGCTCAGTAATCTGAAGTTTTGCATCATCAATAGCCAGTTGCGCAGCAGACATTAATAGCTTTGTGCTTCTGTCGAGCGTGCGGAGCCCCTTTTTCCCTAACAGCGATTCAGGATCGAAATCGCTGATTTCACCGGCGGTGTGAACACTAAATGAGGAAGTGTCAAAAAGGCCGATCTTTCTAAATCCTGTTCGGCCCTCAAACAGTCCTTCCCAGTAGCGATCTTTGCCTGTGCCGATAGGAGATATAACCCCGATCCCGGTTATGACAATATTTCTCCTGGGAATCATTTGCGAATAAGATAAAACACTATTATATCGGAATCTTCACGTATCTCGGAGATTGACGCATCGGGTATTCGCGCATGTCTCAGGATCGTTCTGAAATCTTCTTCATCCCGCTGCAGGAAGCCATCCCAGTCAACAATCCAGTGGTATTCCTGATGACGATATTTGGCAGCATCTTTGAATGAAGTAATCAATAACCCACCGGGATTTAGGAGATTGTAAAGAGCATGAATCAGTTTTGTGAGGAAATCAGAATCCAGATAATCGAAGAACCCGACGCTGTAAATGATGTCTTGTCCTCCAAATTCATTCATATTCAATTCGTGATCAAACATTCTGATTGCGTTGTATTTCCGGAGGATAACCTGATTGGAAGTTGAAGGTGAAATGTTTGTAAACGAAAGGCGATTTGCGGCAAAAGAAAGCGCATCATTATCAAGGTCAATGCAGGTGAATTTAGCTGCAGATTCCGCTATAGTGGAAGATATTTCTACAACTTCACGGCAGGAACCACATGCGATATTCAAAACAGAGGAGCCATGTTTTTTCTGCAGTTCATTTTTCAGTATGTCTTCAAGGTTTTTTAGACGGTTTCTTACAGCTACTGCAAGAGAACTCTCGATCAAGATCGTATCAAGGTAGTGCCCGATTCCTTCAGAAAGCGGAGTTTTTCTATAGATGGTTTCCAGCATTCTATAATCTCCCTGATATCCCAATGGCCATGTCCTTGCACGGTTAATGGCATAGCTTTTCGACAGTATGGGATTGGTTTTCTGATGGAAACGTCTCCGGGCGTCGCGGATAATGGTAATGTCCCGTGTTTCCTGTTCAAAACGCTGGCAGGCGGACAGCACATCATCGAAGGCAGAAGAGATGTCTTTCAGAATAGTATCCGGATTTGCGTCTTGATCATTGCATCTCTTCTCGATTTCTTCAAGACGCGCATTGAAGATATCCGTTGATTCATCAAGTTCCTTAATGCGTTTGCCGTCCAGTTCAACCCCGGCTCGGTAGGTGTTATCGAGTTTTTCGCACCATCTGACGAACCCCGCTTTTTCCTGAATCCCGCCGTTGAACCAGAGCATATGACCGGGTGAAAGCGGGTAATCAGTCTGTATCCCTATCCCTGCTTCGCTGATGTCGACAGCCTTTCCTTTAAGGTTGAGCCATTTCCGTTCCCTGGCTTCTGACACGCTCACTGAATAATCGATGGTCTGCGTGAACGGCTTTCTTTCGTACCGTCTTACCTTCTCAAACTGGTGGGTTATCGCATTTTGCATAAGATCCTCCCCCGTTATTACGGTTCTTTCTTTCATACTCAGTTTTTACTGAACTGTTCCTGCATCTTCAAAACATAACGCTCTACATTTCTGCTGTCCTCCTTTTTGCAAAAACGTATATTATGATCGGTCTTTGTTTTTTATGGGTTTTTTCTGACCTCGATTGAGACGCAATCCTTTGAATATTCTTTCGGACTTATCCTTAGGTATTTACTTGATCTGATCGCAGTCCTTTATTTCTGTGTCATCTTGTCATAAAACGGCTTGAGCAGGTCTACGGGAACCGGGAATATTATTGTTGAATTTTTTTCTGTAGCGATTTCCGTGAGAGTCTGAAGGAACCTGAGCTGCAATGCTCCGCTTTCTGTCGATATAATCTTTGCCGCATCTGCAAGCTTCTGGGATGCCTGATACTCTCCCTCTGCATGGATGACTTTCGCCCTTCTTTCACGTTCAGCTTCTGCCTGCTTTGCGATAGCCCGCTGCATCTCTTCAGGCAGATCGACATTCTTGACCTCGACCGCTGTGACCTTAATGCCCCATGGTTCTGTCTGGAAGTCGATAACCTTCTGCAACTCCGTGTTCAGGTCTTCCCTTTTCGTGAGGAGATCGTCAAGCTGACTCTGCCCAAGGATGCTCCTGAGCGTTGTTTGGGCAATCTGCGAGGTGGCAAAATAAAAATCCTCAACCTCCGTGATCGCCTTAATCGGGTCCATAACCCTGAAATACACCACTGCGTTTACCTTCACGGTGATATTGTCCTGCGTAATGATGTCCTGTGACGGAACATCCATGGTAACGATTCTGAGGCTGACTTTTACCAGCTTGTCAATGATCGGCCAGATGATTACCAGGCCGGGACCTTTCACCGGGATAATCCTTCCAAGCCTGAATACGACACCACGCTCATATTCCTTCAGGATTTTTATCGCACTTGAAAGAAAATACAGGACGAAAAATGCTATCAGGAGAAAACTCATGAATGAAGGTGCTAAAGTCGGCATACATACCTCCTTTTTAACTAAGTTTTGTAGATGGTTTTTCCCAAATGAAAATGAAAATATTCAGCCGGTAAACCGGGCAAACCATATGTCCCCGATTCCTCACGGTGATTTTCTTACCTTTACCTTGAGCCCTGATATTGACTCAACCACGACCTTGTCGCCTTTGGCTATGGGTTCATCGGCGCAGGCTGACCATCGTTCTCCGTGCAGCGAGACCATGCCCGTGTCGCGGGTAATATCTGTATCTGCGATGCCCTGCAATCCGATGAGGCCTTCATATCCGGTAAGCGGTTTTCTCTTGTATGCCTTAAATGCAAGGCCGAATGTCAGCGTAAAAAACAGGGCGGTTGTCAGCGCGGCAGGGATTATGATGGCGAGCGAAAGCTTCATGAAAGGTGCGGGGGATTCGAAGAGCATCAGTGAACCTATTACCATAGAGATGATACCGCCGATTGTGAGCACTCCATGAGAAGTGATCTTTATTTCGAGCACGAAGAGAATGATCGAGAGAATGATCAGGAGAAGTCCTGCGTAATTCACCGGAAGGGTCTGGAATGCGTAGAATGCAAGAATGACACATATCCCCCCGATGACTCCCGGGAAAAGGGAGCCCGGGTTTGTAAGTTCGAAGAACAGTCCGTAAAAACCAAGGAGCATAAGAATGTACGCGATATTGGGGTCAGTAATGAGGTTGAGTATCCTGTACCTGAGCCCCATTTCTTCTCTGTTGACGACGGTATCCTTCGTGCTGAGGGTTTTTTCTCCTGTTACTGTTTTCACTTTTTTGCCGTCGATATCCGACAAAAGAGAATTAATATCCTTGGAGACGAGGTCGATAATATTTCCTTGCAGCGCCTCTGTCTCGGTTGCGGAAATGCTCTTTCTGACTGCTTCCTCAGCCCATTGCGCGTTTCGTCCCCTGCTTTCAGCAAGGGATTTAATGTACGCAGCAGCGTCATTGGTTGCTTTTTCAGACATTGTCTTGTCCATCTTCTCACCGACACCTACAGGATGCGCTGCACCGATATTCGTTCCCGGTGCCATTGCTGCAACATGTGAAGCAATGGCAATGAACACCCCTGCAGATGCTGCCCTGCTGCCGCTTGGTGAGACAAAGACCACCACTGGCACATCGCTTCCGATAATATCCTTCACAATGGTTCTCATTGAGGTATCGAGTCCGCCGGGTGTGTCCAGCTCAATGACAAGCGCTTCAGCTCTTTTTGCATTTGCGCTTTTTATGCTCTTCCCGATAAATTCTGCCGAGACAGGATTAATGACCCCGTTTACGGTGATTACCATGACCTCTTTTTTCGTCTCTGATGAAAGGGGAGAAGTGAGGAAAAAAAATGTCAGGACCAAAAGAACAGAGGTGCTCATAAATATAAACATATTCTTTAAGATTATCTGCTTACTTTTCATAATATAATGAATTATAGACATTTGAAAAATAAAATGCAACAAAGGAGGAAAAGGAGGGAAAAGAAAATATTCTGTTAGTCTTCCAGTAGCTCTTTCAGTGTTTGCAGAACCGATTCACTGAGTGCCGGAAGATTATACCCGCCCTCGAGGGCAAACACATATGGCAGTGAAGGAAGGTACGTGGTGGTTCTCCTGAGGAGAATCCCCCTAATGATGCTTCTCATGCCTTCATTTGTTATCTTGATTCCGGAAAGAGGGTCACTGACATGAATATCGTACCCGGCTGAAACAAGAATAATGTCGGGCCGGAAATTCTTGATGAGCCTGGGAAGGATATCCCGGTAGGCATAGTAATAGTCTTTGTCTCCCGATCCTAATGGCATTGCGATGTTGTAAGTAAATCCCTCGCCTTTACCTTTACCCCTTTCAGTATCGTTTCCTGTTCCCGGATAGTGCGGGTACTGATGAGTACTGAAAAAGAAGACCGTGTCGTCTTCCTCGAAAATGTGCTGTGTTCCGTTTCCGTGGTGTACATCGAAATCAATGATGAAAACCCTGTTGTAACCGATTTTCTGTGCAAAACGCGCGCCTACTGCAATATTATTGAATATGCAGAACCCCATTGCCCTGCCGGATTCAGCGTGATGCCCCGGCGGCCTGACAGCACAGAATGCCCTGTCAATCTCGCCTTTTTTGCATCTCTCTATCGCTTCAATCACAGAACCCGCAGCATACAGTGCCGCCTCGAATGTATTTTCCGAGACGTATGTGTCCCCGTCGTAGTAACCGGTAAAACCGCTTATTCTGTCAAAATAATCTTTGGTGTGGACCTGTAGAATGTCTTCTTTTGCAGCGCGTCGCGGGTTAAGATGGATGAGCTGATCCCAGATTTCAGATTTTTTCAGGGTATCAAGTATCCTGAGCAGCCTCTGCGGGGATTCAGGATGCCCCGGCGGCATTTCATGTTTCAGAAAAATATTATCGTAGAGAAATCCGACTTTTTTCATGCGCAATATAAAAGAGGACAACCACAACGGTTGTCCTCATGAATTATATACTGGAATATTATTCTAAAACAATCCCTTAACTTTACCGGTATCAACATCAACATCAACACGTCTGTATGCAGGGTCAGAAGCGGTTCCCGGCATCAGTTTGATAGCCCCGGCTACAGGAACGACAAAACCGGCACCTTTATAGGTGAGAATATCCCGGACAAAGAGTTTCCAGTCTTTTGGCACTCCTTTCATATTCGGATTGTCAGAAAGGCTCAGGTGGGTCTTCACCATGCAGGTGCCGAGGGTCTGTATCTCGGGATCTTCTTCCATCCTTTTGACTTTTGCCAGTGCTTCCGACGAATACTCAACACCATCAGCGCCATAGACCTCCTTCGCGATCATGTCGATACGCTGCCGAAGAGGTGTGGAAAGGTCGTACAGGAACCTGAAATCATTCGGTTCATTGCATGCGTCAATGACTGCATCTGCAAGCTCAAAGGCGCCTTCGCCGCCATACTGCCAGTGTTTGGAAAGCGCGACACGCGCCCCTGCTTTCTCGGCAAGTCTCCTTATGGCATTGATTTCATTGTCCGTGTCTGTATAGAACGCGTTAATGCAGACGACCGGATTTATTCCGGCTTTTTTCACGGTGCTGATATGATGGATGAGGTTTTCACATCCCTTCTCGACCCATCCGACATTTTCACTCCTGTATTCTTCGGGCATCGGTTTTCCCGGCACCGGGATAGGAGCGCCGCCATGACATTTCAGTGCCCGTATTGTGGAGACTATGACTGCAGCATGAGGCTTGAGAGTGGAAAAACGGCATTTCAGATTCCAGAACTTCTCAAACCCGATATCTGCGCCGAACCCCGATTCAGTGATGTGGTAATCCCCGAGTTTAAGTCCGACCCTATCGGCGATGATGGAAGACTGGCCGATGGCAATGTTGGCGAAGGGTCCCGCATGGACAAGAACGGGCTGGCCCTCGATGCTCTGCATGAGATTGGGGTTCAGCGCCTCGACCATCCAGGCGGTCATTGCTCCGGCGACTTCGAGGTCTTCTGTGGTTACCGGCCTGCCGTTTTTGTCATAGGCGACTACGATCTTTCCCATCCTCTCGCGCATATCCCTGAGGTCTTTTGATACTGCAAGGATAGCCATGATTTCGGACGAAACGGCAATTGCGAAGCCGGAACTCATCATAAACCCGTCGATCTTGCCACCGATGCCTATTATTATCTCTCTGAGGGCCTGTGCGCAGAAATCCATGATCCACTTCATCTCAACGTTTCTCGGATCAATGTTCAGGCGTTTCAGGTTACGCTTTCCGAGCTGTTCATCATTGTAGTTGAATTCATGCTGCATGCGTGAGGTGAGGGCTACCATGGCGAGGTTATGCGCATTCATGATCGCATTGATATCTCCGGTAAGACCGAGAGAGAAAGGGGTCAGCGGGATGCATTGCGAAAGGCCGCCGCCGGCAGCTGATCCTTTAATGTTCATCGTGGGACCGCCGGAAGGTTGCCTGATGGCGGCAATGACCTTTTTGCCTCGTTTTCCAAGCCCCTGAGTCAGCCCCATCGTGGTTGTCGATTTACCTTCTCCGAGTGGAGTGGGGGTGATTGCGGTAACATTAATGTATTTCCCGTCAGGTTTGTCGTTGAGGCGGTTAAGGATGTTCTTGAAATCCACTTTTGCGACATAATGACCATGGGGAAGAAGCTCCTGTTTTTGCAGATCGAGTTCCTCTGCCAGCTGGTAGACTGTCTTCATGCCCGTTTCTGCTGCTTCTGCAATCTCCCAGTCTGCATATTTTGTTGGATCAAGCGGCATAGTTACGTCCTCCTCTCTTAATAGTAATCAGAACAGCGGTCAGCACGTACAGAAAAAATACTCCGGGCTGGCTGCTGGGTTCTGTATTCGTGCATCTTCATGACCTGTCAGCCGGATATCTTTACAGTTCGGCGACCGAAGCAACGCGAGGAATCCCGCAGTGAACAGCTTTTGCCATGATTTCCCGCAACGATATTGTAAAGAAAGCCCTTAGTAGCTGATCAGTGCACTCAGGAACTTGTCGTTCATCCTCCGCAGGTTTTTGCTCATGGCTATCGCAATTTTTTTGACTATACAGAGGGCCAGTGTGCAGTCTTCGTCCATCATTCGTTCGAATTCCTCTTTCGGTATCAGCAGGAGTTCCGTGTCTTCAAGCGCTACCGCGGAAGCAACGTGCTTTCTGTTCTCGAGAATGGAAAGCTCTCCGAAAAAATGACCTGCCGGAAGCACAACAAGCGTTTGTCTCCAGCCATCTGCGGTTACCCGGGAAATCTCTATTTTCCCCGACTGGATCATCCACAACCCCTGAGTTTCATCCGTTTCCTTGAAGAGAGGTTCGCTCTTCTTGAGTGAAATCTGCTTCACAATCTTTGCGATCTTGTTCAGTCCCGGGGTGTCCATTTCCTGCAGCAGAACCTGCTGTTTCAATACTTTCTGGCTAATCATGATACTCCCTCCTTTTACGTACATATTTTTTTTGGTCTGTATGTTTTACGTTAACCGCGCACACCTTGAGTTCGGGTATTCTGGATATCGGGTCAGATGCAGTGTTTGTCAGTATGTTGGCAGCGGCTTCACTGAAGTGAAAAGGCATAAAAAGCACCCCTTTGGATGGCCTGCCGGAAATTCTTACCTGCGTGTCCACAGATCCTCTTCTGGAGGAAACCCTGACCATATCCCCATCGGCAAATCCCAGCATTTCCGCATCCTCGGGATGCATCTCGATATATGCTGCAGGAGATATTATGTTGATTGCATCAACACGTCTTGTCATGGTTCCCGTATGATACTGAAACAGTACTCTTCCCGTGGTAAAAATGAAAGGATACCGGCTGTCGGGAAGTTCTTCAGAAGGTCTGTAATGGACGGCGGTAAATGCGGCCTTGCCTCTTGGAAAACCTCCCTTAAAGAGATATTGTGTGCCGGGATGGTTTTTTGTAGGACATGGCCACTGGAGTCCATGCCGGGATATTCTTTTATAGGTGATACCGGCCAATGCCGGCCAGAGTTTTCCTGTTTCGTGCAAAACATCCTCAATAAGGCTGTAATTCATCTCAAAGCCGAGACGTTTTGACAGGTCAATGATAATGTGGGAATCTTCCCTTGCTTCCCCCGGAGGCGCCAGTGCCTTCCGGATTCTCTGAACCGTCCGCGATGTATTGGTGAATGTGCCGTCCTTTTCTGCAAAGCATGCTGCAGGCAGCACCACATCCGCGAATTCAGCAGTTTCGGTCAGGAAGATATCCTGAACCACCAGGAAATCCAGATTCCTGAGAGCCCTGACAGTATGGTGCATATCCGGGTCGCTCAGGACAGGGTTTTCCCCCATGATATACATTGCCCTGAGTTTTTTCTTCAGGGCCGCCTGTGTCATCTCAGTGGCGGTCAGGCCGGGTCTGTCGGAGAGTTGACTGCCCCATGCAGCCTGAAATTTTTCTTTCACTCCGGGGATAGTGGTTCTTTGATACCCGGGATAGAAATCCGGTATGCATCCCATGTCGGTCGCACCCTGGACATTATTCTGTCCTCTCAGCGGATTTACCCCGGTGCTTTCCCTTCCGAGATTGCCGGTCATGAGTGCAAGATTGGCGATGGCAAACACATTTTCTGTTCCATGGGTGTGCTGGGTAATGCCCATGGTATAGTAAATACCCGGGCGGACGGCCGACCCGTAAAGAAGGGCTGCCTTAATGATATCTCCTTTCGGCACTCCTGTAATCCTCTCTCCTTCTTCAGGGGTATACTCCGCGAGGGAATCCTTCAGTGCTTCATATCCTTCCGTGCGTTCTTTTATGAACTTGTTGTCGACAAGTCCCTCCCTGATTATTACGTGCATCATGGCGTTCAGGAGCGCGACATCAGTACCCGGCCTCTGCTGCAGCCACACCGAAGAAAACCTCACAAGGTCGATCTTTCTGGGGTCGGCCACGATAATGTCAGCACCCCTTCTTGCCGCTTTTTTCATTCTTAGTCCGATGATCGGGTGGGCCTCCGTGGTGTTGGAGCCGATTACAAAAATGAGATCATGATTCTCTATCTCGGCTATTGAGTTTGTCATTGCACCGGAACCGAAGACTCTGGCCAGACCGGCCACAGAGGAACTGTGTCAGTAGCGCGCACAATGATCGACGTTGTTTGTTCCGATGACAGCCCTCATGAATTTCTGAAAAAGGTAATTCTCCTCGTTTGTGCACCGCGCTGAGGAAAGCCCGCCGATCGAGTCGGGTCCGTGTGCAGCTTTTATATCCCTGAATCTCTCTGCGATATGATCCAGTGCCTCATCCCACGAGACTTCTCTGAACCGTGAATATCCTTTCAGTTTTTCCTGGCCACGCGTTGTCAGAACCTTGCCGGAGGTATCTTCATCTTTGGGGGCAATTCTAATCAGTGGTTTTGTGAGTCTGTCGCTGCTGCTGATGAATCCGTACCCGAATCTGCCTTTCGCGCAGAGCCAACCTTCATTGACTGTGTCTTCCCTGGAAGAGACTCTTCTTACCTCATTGCGCCACACATGCAGTGTGATATTGCAGCCGCAGCCGCAGTAGGGGCAGATGGTATCAACTTCGCTGAAATTCTGTCTTCCCTTCTGGGCCCACATCTTGCCTGTAAGCGCGCCAGTAGGGCAGATTGCAACGCATTGACCGCAGAACTCGCAGTTCAGGTCTTTTTCGAAAGGTGGACAGATTTTTGTTTTCATCCCGCGGTATGCAAAGTCGATCGCGCCGACACCCTGTATTTCATCACAGATGCGTACACATTTACCGCACAGGATGCATTTTTCCATATCCCTGTCGATGAAAGGGTTGTTGTCTTTTTTCGCATATGTTCTTCTTTCGCCAAAGAAACGGTTTTCCCGTATTCCGTAGAAATAGGCCAGTTCCTGAAGCTTGCAGTCACCGGCCCTTTCGCAGACCATGCAGTCTGTAGGATGGTCTGAGAGTATAAGCTCGAGGGTTGTTCTTCTCAGTTTCTCTATGTATGGGCTTGTCGTTCTTACCTCCATTCCCTCTTTCGCGAACGTTGTGCACGCGGTCACAGGTTTCCGGGAACCTTTAATTTCGACCAAACAGAGCCTGCACCCTCCGAACGGCGAAAGATCGGGGTGATGGCACAGTGTGGGTATGGGAATGTCAAGTTTTCTCGCAGCATCGAGGATTGTCGACAATTTCCTCACCGTGATTTTTTTGCCGTCTATCCTGAGCGTCACCATAACATGCCCTTAGCAAAAACATGATGAAATCCCTCTTCTGTCATTCTGGCGCGTCCGGAATATCGTTTCCCTGAAAATTTCCCTACAGGCGGGAATGACATGCACGCAGCAGTGCTTCTGAACTCCCTGGAAGGAAAAAGATTTTCAGATATCTTCTCATTGTTTGTCACGCCTAACCTCTGCTTTGCTACACTTTCGTGACTGCCCTGAATTTGCATACATCATAACAAGTGCCGCACTTAATGCACATATCCATATCAATCCTGTGAGGAGATTTTCTTGTCCCTCTTACCGCATCCGCGGGACATGCCCGTTTGCAGGCGCCACAGCCGGGACAGGACTCCTCAAGGATCGAGAACGTTATCAACTCCCTGCATACGGCAGCAGGGCATCTCCTGTCCCTGATATGAGCCTCATATTCGTTTCTGAAATACCTGAGCGTGCTGAGAACGGGATTGGGAGCAGTCATTCCGAGCCCGCACAGGGAAGCCGCCCTGATATACTGTCCGAGTTCCTCGAGGAGAAGGATATCTTCTTCTTTCCCGTTTCCGGATGTGATTCTTTCCAGTATTTCGAGCATCCTTTTTGTCCCGATTCTGCACGGGATGCATTTGCCGCATGATTCTGTCTGGGTGATTTCAAGAAAAAACTTTGCGGTATTGATCATGCAGCTCGTCTCATCAAAGACGACCATGCCGCCGGACCCCATGATAGAACCGGCCTGCGCAAGTGATTCATAGTCAACTTCGGTATCCAGAAGTTCCGCGGGGATGCAGCCACCCGAAGGGCCTCCTACCTGCACCCCTTTAAAGGACTTTCCTCCCTCAATACCACCCCCGATGTCGAAGATTATTTCCCGGAGAGGCGTGCCGAGCGGCACCTCAATGAGGCCGGTGTTATTAATCTTTCCCGAGAGTGAAAAGACTTTGGTACCTCCGCTTCTGTCGGTGCCGAGGCTTCTGAACCAGCCTGCACCGTGTGCGATAATCTGGGGGATGTTTGCAAATGTTTCGACATTGTTCAGCACCGTGGGTCTGTCCCACAGTCCTTTTTCTGCAGACCTCCATAATTTTGCGCTCGGCATGCCGCGCTTTCCTTCAATTGAGCGCATGAGGGCTGTAGCCTCGCCGCACACGAACGCGCCGGCACCCTGAAATATCTTCAAGTCAAAGTCAAAATCCGTTCCGAAAATTCCCCTGCCGAGAAATCCCTTCTCATAGCACTGCGTGATCGCCCTCTTGAGTCGTTTTACCGCCAGTGAATATTCTGACTTGACATAGATATAGCCGTGATGTGAACCGGTCGCCTTCGCGCATATAATCATTCCCTCAATGATCGCGTGAGGGTTTCCCTCCATGACCGAGGTATCCATGAATGCGCCGGGATCGCTTTCGTTTCCGTTGCAGATCACATACTTGATGTCCGATCTGAACCTCGACGCGAGTTCCCATTTAAGCCCTGTAGGGAAGCCGCCTCCTCCCCTCCCGCGCAGGTTTGATTTTTTTACGGTGTCAATGATCTCGCGCGGCTCCATCGAAGTGAGCGCCTTTCTGGAGGCTTCATACCCGTTCGCCGATATGTAGTCATCGATATCCTCAGGGTCGATTTCACCGCACTGGGAGAGGATTACTTTTTTCTGCCGGGAGTGGAACGTATGGAATTCGTCTTCGACCATCCATCCCGAGACCGGAGTTCCGTTCAGGATGTGCTCGGAAAAGATTTTCGGCACCATATCTTTGGTGATATGTTTATAGGTTGTCTTTTCGCCGTTGATGATGACGTCTACAAGGACATCTTTCGTGCAGAATCCCTTGCAGCCGACTTTCCGTGCCGAGCATCTTTCATAAAAAGTTGCCTGTATTCCCGCAGAAGCAATGGCATGCTGAAAAGCTGAAAGAACCTCTTCCCCGCCTGAGGCGACTCCACTGGTACCGGTACATACTTTTATGATAATGTCTTTGCTCATTATTCACTTGACTTGATTTTCTTTATCTGTTTCATGAGCTTGCCAAGGGTTATGTTGCCGTGCACCTGACGGTTTACGATCGTAACCGGGGCAATGCCGCAGGCTCCGATGCAATTCACCTTTTCCAGCGTGAATCTGGAATCGGATGAGGTGTCATCGTCATTCGGGATATCGAGTTCAAGCCTGAGCCGGTTTATCAGCCTCTCTGAGCCTTTCACATGGCATGCAGTTCCGCGGCAGACAGTAATGATGTTTTTGCCACGCGGCTTGAGATGAAACTGGGAGTAAAACGTTGCAGTTCCAAAGAAACGGCTGGCCGGGATATCGAGCTTTCTTGAAAACCAGTACACCGCTTCTTCAGGGATATACCCGAAAATGTTTTCGATGTCCTGAAGAATGGTGATAATGTTCAGGTCAGTCTGTGTGTAGTTGCGCAGTATTTGTTCAAGGGTTTCTTCCATAATGATTCTCTCTTCTGTTCGTGCAGTCTCCGGCAGATGCATGCACTGCGAAAACCATACGAACGGTGACACTATGCGGTCACTCCGTTGCTGTGAGACGCAGAATTGTCCGGAGCCTTCCTTCGGAAGGATTCCCGATTCGCCGGAACGACACCATTCTTATTAATTCATGAGTAACTGGAATAATCATAACATTTTCAGTGAAGACCGCTTATAGAAAAAGAATCCCTCCATGGGTTGAGGGAAGGTCTGTATTTTACCATAATGCTGCTGTCCTTACAATAAAAATAAGCTGATGCTAATGATTGTGTTTGCCTGTCACGTTATGGTATAAAAATATTCTCCGGAAATTTCCGGAAGACTTGCGTTCACAGGAGCTTCATTTGTTAAGGAAAACATCTTTGCGTGCGTTCTTTTCGGCTATTTTTCTCTCGATAACCTTTTTTGTTCCGGGCTTTTGCTCTTCCGCGGTTCTTCTCGATCGCGTCGTTGCAGTAGTGAACAAGGAAGTGATTACCTGGAGCGATCTCTACAAGATGATGGAATCAGAGGCAAGTGAACAGGTGAAGTCCCTGAGCGACCAGGAAAGGGTGAAAATATTCAAGGAAAATGAAGCGCTTTTTCTTGAAAAACTTATCGATTTCAGACTCCAGATACAGGAAGCGAGAAGACTTGGATTTGAAGTGAGCCACAGGGAGATTGCGGAGGCTGTTGAGAATATCAGGAAGAAATACTCACTTTCCGAGGAGACACTCAGGGAGTCCCTGAAGCAGGAGGGGTTATCCTTTGAAGAGTATAAAACAAGGCTCGGCGAACAGCTTCTTCTCAGTCAGGTTATAAACCAGCAGATCAGAAACAAGGTTGTGGTTTCTGATGATGAGATTTCAAAATATATGCAGGCGAACAGGCAACTTCTGAATGACGGGGAAACTTTCAGAATCAGACAGATATTTTTCAAAAAACCTCAGGATGAATCAGGGAAAAAAGGGATCGAAGAAAAAGCCCTGATTGTTATGCAGCGACTGAAGGCAGGAGAGGATTTTGCCGTTCTGGCGAGGGAATATTCTGAGGATCCTTCTGCGTCCCAGGGAGGAGACCTTGGGCATATCAGAAAAGACTTGATGGCGAAGGAATTCATTGACAGACTGAAAGAAATGAAGCAGGGGGAGTTCAGCGAACCTTTCTGGAGTGACAGGGGACTGCATATTCTCATGCGTGATGAGAAAAAAGACAGCAGGAAGCCGGATGAATTGCGGGAAGACGTGAGAAAGCAGCTTGCGGAGGAACGTTTTCGGGAAAAATACAGCAGCTGGATCAAGGGCTTACGGGAAAATGCCCGCATAGAAGTCAGGTTATAGCAGGGGAGGCTGATATTTCGCCACTAAGAATCGGGGTTCTTGCATCAGGCAGAGGCTCGAATTTTCAGTCGATCATCAATTCAATCGACAATAACACTCTGGACGCTGCTATTGCTGTTCTCATTACTGACAACCCCTCTGCGTATGCCATCGAAAGAGCGAAGTCCCGGAATATCGAGCATCTCGTGCTGCATCCCGCGAAATATGGTTCGAGGGATGAATTCTATGAAGAGATCAGCAGAGAACTGAGAAGCAGAGCTGTTGATCTGGTAGTCCTTGCAGGGTTTATGAGAATCGTCGGCAAGCCGCTGATCGATGCGTTTGCAAACAAAATCATGAATATTCACCCCGCACTTCTGCCCTCGTTTCCTGGTCTGCACGGGCAGAGACAGGCTGTTGAATACGGTGTGAAGATTTCAGGATGTACGGTACATTTCGTTGACGAAGGCATGGACACCGGCCCGATCATCATACAGGCTGCAGTTCCGGTGTATGATGGCGATACCGAGGAAAGCCTGTCCGAAAGGATACTTGCCCTTGAACACCGGATATACCCTGAAGCGATTCGGCTGTTTGCAGAAGGCAGCCTAGAGGTGCATGGAAGGATTGTAAAGATCAGAACCAATGCCGTTCAGAGAAGTTTCATTGCGAATCCCCTTCCGAGGGATTCCTGATCAGTTTGGACATCACACCAGGAACGCAGCAAATCCGGAAGTCCGCATTGCCTTGCGGTATGCCTGTTGCACAATTTGCAGCGTCATGTAACTTTTAGTAATATATATATAAATGAAAATCTCGGGCGGAACGGCAAAGGGGAGACGGACTGCCGCACACAGGCTTCTTGCAGGAAAGTCCGCCGGAGAACGGCTCAGGCCAACCTCATCAAAAGTAAGAGAAGCGCTGTTCGATATACTTCGGAACAGAATTGAAGGATCACGTTTCCTGGATCTCTTTGCAGGGACCGGAACCGTGGGACTTGAGGCGCTTTCCCGGGGTGCCGGAAAGGCATTCTTTGTTGAGCCTGATGAGACACGCATCAGGGCAATCAGAAAGATTGTTGAAGAATTGGGATTTCAGCGCAGGGCGGTAGTGGTGAAGGGCAGGGCGCATACCTTCCTTATGAGAATGTCGGCTGAGCATGAGAGTTTTGACATACTTTTTTTGGACCCGCCCTATCATTCAGAAGATCTGGAAAAGATACTCCCTGTGATCGGAAAGGAAGGCCTGCTGCAAGAAGGAGGGGTGGTAGTCGTCGAGCATTTTTTCAAGAGGGAAATGCCTGAGGAAGCCGGACACTTGAGAAGAGAGAGAAGCTACCGGTACGGAGATACTGTTCTGACACTGTACAAAGGAAACGGGACATGAAAACCACGGCGATTTATCCCGGAACTTTTGACCCGATAACGAACGGACACCTTGACCTCGTGAAGAGAGCGCTGGGTTTTTTCGACGAGGTGATTATCGCGGTTGCCCCGAGCAGGAAGAAGCAGCCCCTCTTTACCCTGGAAGAAAGACTTGAAATGATCAGGACTGCAGTGAAGGGCATGAAGGGGACAAGGGTCGAGGCATTCGACGGCCTGCTTGTCCTGTATGTGCGGGAGAAGAACGGAAATGCCATTCTCCGCGGACTGAGGGCCATATCTGATTTTGAGTATGAACTCCAAATGGCTCATATCAACAGAAGGCTGGATGCCAATATCGAGACTGTGTTCATGATGCCGAATGAAGAATACGGGTTCCTGACATCGAGTATCGTAAGAGAGGTAGCGTTATTCGGAGGTTCTGTGAAGGGGCTTGTTCCGGACATCGTGGAAAACGCACTGAAAGAAAAACTGAAAGCCGTGTAGGTTACCCGGCAACGACCCAAGGAGGTTTCATATGCCTCGCAGTGAACTCCCTGTCCCGCCTCATTTCAACCCTTCAGGGGTCGGCGAAGTCCGGAAGGTTCCTTACCAGGAACTTGCACGCGAGGCAGAGAAATGGGCTGCCTACAATCATATCAGGCCGGCTTCACATGACAGATTCAGGATCTGCCTCGTAGCGGTAGATGTCCAGAATACCTTCTGCATCCCCGGGTTTGAATTATATGTTGGCGGGCGCTCAGGAACGGGCGCGGTCGACGACAACCGGAGGTTATGCGAATTCATTTACCGAAACCTCAGTGCGATAACCCAGATCTGCCCGACAATGGATACACATCAGGCGATGCAGATTTTTCATCCCGTATATCTTGTCAATGACAGGGGGAAACACCCCGAGCCGTTTTCTCTCATTTCCGTTGAAGATATCGAGAACGGGGTATGGAAATTCAATCAGGCGCTCTGTTTCAGTCTGCACATCAGCGAGGATTACGGACAGAGACACCTTCTTTACTATGCGAGGAAACTGAAAGAGGGGGGCAAATATGCACTGACCATATGGCCCTATCACGGGATGCTCGGCGGAACAGGACATGCGCTCGTTGCATCCGTAGAGGAGGCGATTTTCTTCCACTGCATGGCACGGTACAGTCAGCCGGATTTTCATGTCAAGGGAGACAGGCCTTTCACCGAGCATTACTCAGTCCTCGGTCCGGAGGTGCGGCAGGGGGTGAAGGGTGAAGTGATCGGCCAGAAGAGTGAAAAATTCTTCAAGAAACTCCTTGAATATGATGCGGTCGTCATTGCCGGAGAGGCCAAGAGTCATTGTGTGGCCTGGACTATTGACGACCTTCTGCATGACATTCTGGATCAGGACAGGAGTCTTGTCAGGAAGGTATATCTGCTCGAAGACTGCACGTCCCCGGTAGTGGTTCCCGGAGTCATAGATTACACAGACCTCGCGGATGCTGCGTTTGCGAGATATGCAAAGGCAGGGATGCATGTAGTGAGGTCCGTTGATGCGATAGATAGCTGGCCGGGTATAACTGATTGAAAAACGCAAAAAGGAAGCGGAAGAAGAGCTTTGAAAAAAAGAAAAGTCCACGTATATATTGTATCTGATGCGACGGGTATGACTGCTGAGATGGTAATCAGCGCGGTGCTGGTGCAGTTCAGGGAGATAGACCCGGTTTTCAAGAAATTCCCTTATATCAAAACAAGGGAACAGGTGAAGGCGATACTTGTACAGGCAGCGGAAGTGCAGGGCATCGTGATTTATTCTCTTGTTTCCCAGGAACTCAGGTCGTGGGTCCGGAGAGAGAAACGCAAGATGAATATTATGGCGATTGATATCCTCGGACCACTGCTCGAAAGGCTTGGCAGGATGTGGAACCTGATCCCTACATTCAGTCCGGGTATTCTCAAGAGGGTCGGGGAAGAATCTATCCGGCTTGCGGAATCAATCGACTTTACCCTGCGGCATGATGACGGGCAGGGTGTTGATACCCTTGAACAGGCGGACCTCGTGCTTCTCGGAGTATCAAGGACCTCCAAGACGCCTACAAGTCTCTACCTCTCATGCAACAACAATCTGAAGGTTGCAAATGTGCCCATCATCGAGGGCATGAGCCCTCCGGAGGAAATCTTCAGACTGGGTATCCAGAAGGTTGGTCTCACCATCGCTCCCGAGAGACTTGCCTTCATACGGGAACGGAGGATGAAATACGCAGGGGCTACCGATTATCTTGATGTTACGCATATAAAAAAGGAGCTGGAGTTCTGTAACAGGATTTTCGGCCGGATAAAAGGATTGCAGGTGATCGATGTGACCCACAGTTCCATAGAGGAAGTGGCAAACAAGATAATAGAAAACAGACAGGAAAACAACAACAGCAGCAGCAGCAGGGAAAGGAGGTAATGATTATGCGGAAGCAGAACGTGGTGTTATGGTTCAGGGATCTGGCCAAAGAAGATATTCCGATTGTGGGAGGGAAATGCGCCAACCTCGGCGAGCTGATCGGAAAGGTCAGGGTTCCGGTTCCGGACGGGTTTGCCGTTTCAGCACTGGCATACAAGGCATTTCTTGACAAAACAAAGGCACACAGAAAGATTGAGTCACTTCTTTCCTCGATTGATCCGTCTGATATGAAGTCTTTGCAGGATACATCGGAAAAGATAAGGAAATATATTGAAGGCCTTCCGATGCCGAAGGAAATGGAAAAAGAGATTCTGCAGAAATACCGGGAACTTTGCAGAACATCGGGAAGGGATAATCTTGCGGTCGCGGTGCGCTCCTCTGCGACAGCCGAAGATCTTCCGGGAGCCAGTTTTGCCGGACAGCAGGATACATTTCTGAATATTACGCAGAAAAACCTTCTGGAAAGTATAAAGAAGTGCTGGAGCTCACTTTTTACCCCGCGGGCTATTGTGTACCGGAAGGAAAAGGGATTTTCTGCCGACGAAGTCCTCATCAGCGTTGCTGTGCAGGAACTGATATTCTCACAGACTTCAGGTGTCATGTTTACGATAGAACCTGTCAGCGGTGCCGAGGACAGGATTGTTATCAATGCGTCATGGGGTCTCGGAGAGGCTATTGTGAGCGGACAGGTGACGCCGGATGAATATGTGGTGAGGAAAAAGAATTTCAAAATAGATGAACGGCAGGTTGTGAGGAAGGAACGGCAGATTACCTCTGACAGGAAGGGCGGGACAAAATGGGAGGCGGTGCCGAAAGACCGTCAGGATGTGCAGACGATCACTGATGAACAGATCGTACGCCTCGCGCAATACGGCGCCCAGATCGAAACGCATTACGGAGTTCCCCAGGATATTGAATGGGCCGTTGATGACAGAGGGAAAATATTCATACTCCAGGCAAGGCCGGAAACAGTTCACGGCGCGGTGAAACAGGCAAAAGCCGGAGAAAGGAAGGAGATCATGGAACAAGAGATACTCATGAAAGGAATCGGGGTAAGTCCCGGCCAGGCTTCAGGAAAAGTCAGGGTTATTCTGAATGTCAGGGAAATCTCAAAGTTCCAGCAGGGTGAGATCCTGGTGACTGAAATGACCACGCCGGACTGGGTTCCGGCCATGAAGATCGCGTCTGCCATCGTAACAAACCTTGGCGGTAAAACCTGCCATGCGGCGATCGTGAGCCGCGAACTTGGCGTCCCCTGTATTGTCGGGACAGAAAAGGCGACAAAAGTTCTCAGGGACGGTCAGGTTATCACCATAGACGGACAAAGGGGACTTGTATTCAGGGGAGAACTGGCGCGAAAGGAAGAGGCCGGGGTGCAGGCTGCCGGAATACCGGCGGATCTTTCCGCGCAAATCGTTACTGCTACCAAAGTATATGTAAATCTTTCCATTCCCGAAATTGCGCAGAAGATCGCCACGGAGACCCGCGCGGACGGCGTCGGATTGATGAGGGCAGAACATCTGATGCTCAGTATCGGGAAGCATCCGAGACTCATCCTCGAAGAGGGCGGGGCAAAGGATATGGTTGATAAATTTGCGAACGGGGTTGGACAGGTGGCCGAGGCGTTTTTTCCGCGGCCTGTGGTATACCGCTTTCTCGATTTCAAGCCGGATGAGTTCCTTGAACTGCCCGGTGGAGAAAAGTATGAAAAGAACAATGTGGGGCCTAACCCCATGATAGGCTATCGAGGGGAATACAGGTATGCAAAGGAAGATGACATATTCCGGCTCGAGCTTCAGGCGATAAGGAAGGCAAGGGAACAACTGGGGCTCACGAATATTTGGGTCATGGTTCCGTTCGTGAGGACACTCGATGTTTTCAGGAAGACGGTGAGTATTATGCGGGAGGAAGGGCTTGACCACAGAGCAGACAGCAGCTTTCAGCTCTGGATTATGGTTGAGGTTCCGAGCGCGGTTTTCATGATCGAAGAGTTCTGCAGGGAAGGTATCGATGGGGTGAGTTTCGGGACAAACGACCTGACTATGCTCGTCCTTGGTGTGGACAGGAACGATACCTCGGTGCAGGAACTTTATGATGAACGGAATCTGGGCGTCCTGAGGGCTATTGCCTACACCATGACGGTCTGCAGAAAATACGGGGTTACCACCTCAATTTGCGGACAGGCTCCGAGCGTATACCCCGATTATCTGGAATTCATGATTCGGTGCGGGGCAACATCGATATCGGTGAACCCTGATACGGTTGTCTCATCAAGGAAAAGTGTTGCTGTCCTGGAGCAGAAAATCCTGATGGAAAAAGCACTCGGGGTGCAGAGCAGGCCAAAGATTGCGAAAATCCCGCTTGAAGAGGTGTTTTTTTGGAGAACAGCAGAAGAATAGAAGGACTGGTGGACTATATCGCAGACCGCTATTCTGACGCAGCGGAGATCGGTATAGGGCATTTCCCCGATATTGCCTATGCCCTGAAACACAGGGGAGTGAATGTGTTTGCCTCTGACATAAGAACGATCCGGTTTGAGGGAATCAGGGTGATTATCGATAATATCACAGATCCTGATCATGATGTATACCGGGGGTGTGATCTGATCTATGCAATGCGACCACCTCCCGAGCTTGTTCCTTATATGGTAATGCTTTCAAGAGCGGTCTCCGCCGATCTGATTCTGAAGCCGCTGTCTTCGGAATATGCAGAAGGTTTCAGGATGATGCGGAATGGAAATACGACCTTTTTCTTCAAGGGAAAAGAATGAACAGATTCGGAGAACGCTTTCAGAAACCTTGCAGGAAGGGTTTTTTAAGCGTGTGGGGGGTATTGTGAAATGAAAAAGCTATCGCCCTCAAAAAGGCTTCCCAGAAAAAAGGTGCTTTACCTTGTCGGTGAAGGCACAGGTGAGACCATAAGCAGAATCGCGAGGGCTTCTTTGGCGCAGTTTCACCGGGAAAACGTTGTGGTGAAAACTTGCTTTCTTGTCAATGATGAACAGTATATATCCCGCATCATGAAACAGGCGGTGAATGATGATGCCCTGGTCGCTTTCAGCATCGTTCAGCCCACTCTCAGGGACTATCTGATTAAGGAGGCTGAACGGCGCGGCATCAAGGCGATAGATGTAATCGGCAACTTTATTGTGCAGTTGTCCATATTCCTCAAAGAAAAGCCCCTTGAAATTCCGGGGAGACAGTATATACTGGATGAGGAATACTTCAGGAGGATCGAGGCGATCAACTTTTCGGTAAAGCATGATGACGGAAAATTGCCCCAGGGGCTGAAGGACGCTGATATTATCCTCATAGGGCTTTCCAGAACCGGCAAGACGCCGTTGTCAACATACCTCGCGAATCAGGGATGGAAGGTTGCCAATATTCCTGTTCATCCTGCCATGGATGTTCCCGAAGAGCTCTTTCGGATAAAACAGAAGAAGGTTTTTGCACTTGTCATAAATGTCGAGAGCCTGGTAAGGCTGAGAGAATCGCGCCTTGCGCATCTCGGACTTGGTGCAGAGGCAAAGTATGCTGACCCTATCCAGGTATCCGCTGAAATTGAATGGAGCATGAATTTTTTCAGGGAGAATCCGCGCTGGAGAATTGTTGACGTTTCGAACAGGGCAATTGAAGAGGTCGCAGCAGGGATCATGAATGCGTACCGGACCGGCAAGAAGGTAACATAACGCATTTTTCCGCAGGTATTCACAGACTTGAATGAGGTGACGAATGGTTGAGAGAAGACGGAATCTGAGGGTTGCGGTAACTGTGATGAACATGAAAGGAAGAACGGTTTTTACCAGCAGGGTGCAGATACTGAACCTGAGCGTCGGCGGAATTGCACTGAAGATATCGAGGAGGCTTATGAAGGGGAAGCAATATGTGCTCCGGCTTGAAGGCAGGGGAAAGGTCCTGAATCTCACGGGCAGTGTTGAATGGTCTTCTTTCCATGAGGAGGGAAAAACCGTCCCTGGAGCATATATGGTCGGGATGAAATTCAATAATGTGAGCAAAGAAAAGATGGCGGAGATACACGGTTTCATCGAAGGCTTCAGGAAAGAGCAGACGGGAACCCCGGACGTCAGCTACCTGAGCGGCACCAGGGCATATGTGAGATTTCAGATACACTCACCTGACAAAGCAGTGTTGTATGGTCAGGAGAAGTTCAGGCTGATCAACGTCAGTTTGAGCGGTATGCTTGTGGAGAGTGAAGATTTGCTTCAGACGGGAGAGAAACTGGTGATGGAAATCAACCGGTCGAAACAGAAAGTGATCAAGTGCCTCGGAAGGATTGTCACAAGCCAGCCGTTCAGAAGGGATGACAGGGAATACTCTCGCATTGGCGTCGAATTTGTTAACATGTCGGAAAAGGACAGGGAAATGCTGAAGGAAATCGTGTGTGTCGCAGAGAATATGGGGCTTGTTGCCCTGTGATCAGGGACAAAAGTTTATCTGTCCGTCAGTGTGTCACTATACGACGAAAACTGCAGCAGGGAAACCATGCGGAAAGAAAATTCATACAGTGCATGTTTTCCCCATTCCATCCGTTTCTGCATGTCCTTATCCCGGCTAAAACATATCCTGGACGCGGAAAGGATCCTTTATCTCCATCTTCGGATTGAATTGCAGTTTTTTCTCGCCCCGGTTTTCGAGATACTTTTTCAGCTCAAGGTCGACCTTCACCGGAACTTCAACGCCTGCTTTCATGAGGCCCTGCCATGGGAAGTAAATGCCGACTGACTTCATTTCCTGATCCTTCACAATATCATACGTAACATGACACTGGGCGCACACCATCACGATATTGTCCGCATCAAAACCCCTTTTATATTTGCTTTTGCCGGGCGCGGTCGGTTCCTCGGAATTTTTCCAGAGGTCATAGTGGAGAGGATAGGCTTTGCCCCAGTTGGCCGGATCAATCTCCCCGTCTGCGATCTTCACAGGCCTGAGACCGGTTCGGTTTTCTGGGGAGGACAGACGCAGAGAAAAACAGCGCGATCACAGAGAATAACAGAAGCGCCTTGAAACTATATGATGTAGTATTCATAAAATCCCTCCTTTTACAAAGTTGTTCTCAGTCCCGTGTGCTGATGGGAAATCCTCTTATGGCAGTCGACGCACATGGTTCTCCTGTGAGAGGAATGCCGCCATGCGTCATATTCTGCCTGCATGACATGACAGCTGATGCAGAAGACAGAGTCAGATATTGGGCGGGATTTTGACGAACCTGAGGCTGAAGCAACCAGTGGAAAGAAGAGAAGAATGAGAAACGGAATGATATATAGCCAACTCTGCCAATTAGGGTTCCTTCTAAGTGTGCAACGAGAAAGCACGGTGTTTTTATACGAAATTGTCACACACATTGCGTTCGCAATGACAGCTCTTATCACTGTATCCGGGTTCATATTGCTTGCATATGATTTTACCAGAACTGGATACACTGTCAATCTTTAGAATGTAGAAAACCGCACAAAACTATTCATCTGGGTATCTGACAAGGAAGCTCCTGCAAGGTGTTACCACAGTTTCGTTATTCCTCTTACGACATGATACCATCTTCCATTGATATTTTCCCAGAGATCCTCCATGACAGTCACCCTGTCTCCTTCCGGTACCGGAAAGGGCAGCAACGGCCATTCTGAAACAAGTTTTACTCTGACAGGAGTGAGACCATCTGTGCCGCTTCCTTCCCTCCCGATTTCGAGGATTTCATAATCTTTAAGCTGAATGCCGCCTTCTGACCTGCTCACGTATGTCCTCCGGTTGTTTTCACGTCTTTTTTCATCACTTTCGATGGACATCCGCTCCAAACGCCATGCTGCATCGAATTTCCCTTGTTTTTTCAGCTCATAGAACGTGCTGACTGTTTCAGCCAGATCCCCGGGAGAAACAGGCCTGACCCCTGAAGGCACACACGCAAGCACGGCAAGAAGAGAGAACAGGATGGTCAATACGAAAGGCATCTTCATGAGAAAGAGAAACGCGAAGGAACTCACTGAGTTCCTTCGCATGTTACGCAGCAGGTACCATTAAGGCAGGGTAATATGATCAGTCGCATTATCGATGAGATCTTTATTGAGCGTCATGATATTGACACCACCGCGGTAGAGGGGGTAGAGATCAGCAAATGAGGCGGTTTCAGTGAAGATAAAACCGACAACAGGCACGAAGGTCTCGAAACAGGCTTCTCCGGCTGTTGCTGCTCCGATATTGATTCCTGTTTCTCCAAAAGGAATGCCGGAGACCACATGAAACGGTATGCCCCCCTGAAAAACCCATCCGCCTTCATCGTTATACGCATATACATTCAGATTTCTCGAAAACGCTGCAGCAGAAGCCTGAGCACTCTGCGGTGCAACAATGACCAGTTTTGACTGTGATCCCACTGAAGGGTTTACATTATAACGGCCACAGTATTTGTTGTCTGAAGATCCGATCGCGGAATAGATTTTGTATCCCGGGGAGTCGCAGACGATGCCGGGCTGGGGAGAAATGTTCGAAGTAAGAAGAAGCTCAGGAAAATCGATATCAGCACCGTTGATGTCGTCGATCACGTTAAAATTATCGATCGTGTCGCCGTCATTGTTCAAATCACAGGGGCGGGTGGCGTTCGGAGAGAGTGTGCTGTCGATGAAATCCGTATTCTCTCTTACCGTAGCCATATTTGCAAACCCCTGAAGCATGAATCCATTGAGCGCAAACGCATTATTTGGATTCAGCAGAGCCGAACGCACGTTGATATGATTGGACACATATGCAGAATTTCCTGTGATGTTGCCGGAAGGGGCTCCTCCAATTCCCAGACAGCCGACATTTGTTTTAACAAAGGTCATATAGCCCCGCTGAATGCCGTCGGCATCAGCAGGCGCAAAAAACACCAATGGAGGGCCGACACTTGCATCATTCAGAATTGGTGTCCCGCCATATGCAGTGTCACTGTAGTCAAAAAGCTGGATATTGGTTCCGTCTCCTTCTACAGAGATACCCACGTTATCAAGCGGTCTCAGCGGCATGGTAACCCCGATGAGTTTGTTTCCGTTACTGTTATATACCCCGACATATACCTGGGCACAGACATCACCAGACTGGATATTGATCAGCGATACCCAACCGTTTCCCGCCTGCCAGTATGCGATTCCCGCACCGCCCCAAAGATTGTCAATCGAAGAAGTAGCAGCCTGTGACGAAGCTGAAAAAGAGCATATGAGGAGGAAAAACGCTGCCAGAATAAAGGATTTTTTCATAAAAAAACCTCCTTTTCTTGAAATATTGCGCATTATATAAACTATATCATACCGCAGAAAAAATGCAAAACGCTGTACTCATTAAAAACGCACGGTGCAAACAGCTCAACCAGATTATTCATGAAGCGTGGAATAGCGTCCGCAGTTTAATCAGAAAAACTATGAATAATATGTCTAACGGTCTTTTCTGTTATACCCGAACCTCTGTTCAAATACCGGTGCAATGAGATTGTCAACCGGTACATAGTCGTCACTGAGGACTACAGAATAGTTCTTTTTCATGAACCCCTCAATGACATGCCCGGGCACTATGGATGAAGATGTGTGCTGTGCGCCCCTGCTGCCTATATAAGAGGAAAAATCGCGTATCTGCACGGAGTCTCCTGCTGCAAGCACGATAAACGTGCTTATGCCCATGTTTTCGAACCGGGGACTGATCGAGATGAGATGAATGTTCCCTTCACCGAAGACCTCTGTCAGTGTCCTGATATAGGAAGGAAGAAAAGCACCGTTCTGAAAATCGTCAATGATATTCGTAAGCAGAATGCCATCCGGGTTCAGGATATCCCGTAACTGCATCGCGAATTCCCTTGTGGTCAGGTGATAGGGAATCGAAAGGTCGTTGTAGGCATCGATAAAGATGACATCATATTTTTCCCTGCAGTTCATGACGAACCAGCGACCGTCGTCGTTGAATGAGCGGATACGGGTATTTTCCGGAAGGCCAAGGTATGTGTAAACGATTTTTGTGACTACGGGATCGATTTCGATCACATCGATGTGTGCATGAGGGTAATACGTCTCCAAATATCTCGGGAAGGTATATCCGCCCCCGCCGATGGTAAGGGTCCTGAGGGGAGAATCTTTCGGAAATCGCCATTTCAGCACATCAGCATAAATTTTCTCGTACTGGTACTCAATGTGGAGGGGGTTTTCAAGATTCACATAAGAATGGACGAGGTTATCCAGTATCAGAGCCTGAAGCGGTGTGGTACCATCCCTGCTTACGGCCTTTTTCAGTTTCAGGGTGTAATAGTCGCTTTCAGTATAATAGTAGGTATCTGCGGTGAGGTGAGGCCTGAACGCAAGGTCGTAGGTGAAAATCACGATAAGCGCAGGAATCAGGAGAAGACCTGCGGCCCGTGCTCCTTTTCTGAACAAGCTGCCCCACAGGAGTGCGGTAAGAATGAGGATGCCGCCTATTGTCAGGATGATATTCCTGGTGCCCATCCAGGATATCAGGAAGAACCCTGCTGCAAACGTGCCGGTGATTGATCCGAGAGTTGAAACCGCATATATCTTGCCGACCACGTTTCCCACGCGTTCGAGATTGTTGACTGCAAGTTTTACCACAACCGGGGAGATCATTCCCAGGATGCAGCTCGGGAGAAAAAACGTGATTGTTGTGACGATGAGGATGCGCAGCATGAGTGTTGCGGGAAAATGATACCCTGCAACAATATTCGTTACGGGAGAGATGAGGAGGGTGGCAATTCCGGATACAAGGAGAAGCCATCCAAGGGTTTTTCTTCCCGGGAAACGGTCGGCAAGTTTTCCTCCCAGGTAAGCGCCGACACTTATGCCCGCAAGCACCACACCGATGATGCTTGTCCATGTGTAGAGCGAAACTCCGACAAACGGCGCAAGGATCCGTCCGGCAACGATCTCTATCACAAGAATGCAGAAGCTTGCGATAAAGGTAATGATATAGGCAGTGGTGGTCTTCATGGTAATTTCCTTTCAAAAATCGGGTTACATTGTATACCACAAGGGTGCGGGGAATTCAAGATGCGCTTTGGCTGTGTGGTCGCTGCGGTGCATTGCTATTCCCTGTAAGGTATCTTTCCCTGTCAGGGGAATGCAACTCCCTTGTTTGAGGCGTTCTATTTTATGCCTGAAAAACCGCTATCCAAAATATTTTTCCACATCCTGCGCGGACGTGGGTTTGTTGAAGTAATATCCCTGCGCCATATCACACTTCAGAATGCGGAGGATATTCCACTGCTCTTCTGTTTCAACCCCCTCGGCAATAGTTTTGAGATTCAGGTTGTGGGCCATTGATATTATCGTGATCACTATGGAAGCGTCATCAGGACTGTTTGACAGGTCCCTGATGAAGGACAGGTCTATCTTCAGGCTGTCGACAGGCAGACTCCTGAGCATGCTCAGGGACGAATAACCGGTCCCGAAGTCATCGATATGCACCGAGATGCCCGCTTTCTTCAGCCCTGTGATGAAGCTGCGGATAAAATCAATGTCTTCCATTATGCTGGTTTCCGTGATCTCGAACCCGAGGAAACTCGGATAGATACCGGTTTTCCTGATAGTCTGGACAATCTTTTCCATTAAGTTCTTCTGCCTGAACTGTACCGGGGAGAGATTCACAAAAACAGGCACGATCCTGTGTTTGAATCCCTTGTCCATCCATTCTTTGATCTGCCTGCATACTGTTTCTATGATCCAGTTGCCGACATCGACGATCATCCCTGTCTCTTCAAGGATGGGGATGAAGTGCGCCGGTGAGACGAATCCAAGTTCAGGGCTGTTCCACCGGAGGAGCGCTTCCATGCCGACCATTTTTCTGGTGCTGATGTCAAAATATGGCTGGTAGTGCATTGTATATTCGTGTGCTTTCAGGGCATTGAAGAGTCTCCGCTGGAGATTTACGAATTCGGACGTTTTGATGTTCATGTCCGCGGTAAAGAACTGATAGGAGTTCATCCCTCCCGATTTTGCCTTTGACAGGGCGATATCTGCATTGTTCATGAGGGTTTCAGTAGTATCCCCGTCATTCGGGAACAGGGAGATTCCCATGCTCAGGGTCAGGATTATTTCTTCCTGATATATTGTGAAAGGTTTTTGAATGGAATTCCATATTTTTTCCATACACAGTACCAGATCTTCAGAATGCTGGATATCGGTGATCACCATGCCGAAATTGTCAGCGCCGAAACGGGCTACAGTGCACTCGCGGGATATGGCATCTGAGAGCCTTTTCCCTACTCTCTTCAGCAGTTCATCCCCCGTCCTGTATCCGAGGTTTTCGTTCAGCATAGTGAATCTGTCAATGTCAATTGCCACTACCGCGATAAGTTTCTCCTGTTCTTTCGCGATTTCCAATGACCTGGTTAATCTGTCGGTAAAAAGAGTCCTGTTTGGCAGTCCCGTGAGGGGATCATAGTAGGCAGTGTATTCGAGCCGCTCTTCCAGAAGTTTCTGTTGGGTTATGTCTTTTGCGGTTCCCACAAAATGGGTAATGGTTCCCTGCCCGTCTTTCAGCGGAGTTATTGTGTAATGGAGCTCAAATATCTCACCGGTTTTCTTTCTGTTTATCAGTATCCCAAGGAATGTATTGTCTGAAAGCAGTGTTTCCCAGAGGTTTTTATAGAAATCGTTGTCATGCCTGCCGGAATTGAATATCCTCGGGTTCTGCCCGATCAGCTCTTCCCTTGTATACCCCGATATGTGTGTGACTGCATTGTTTACGTATTCAATTGAGCCCTCGCGGTTGGTGATGAGAATCCAGTCTGCCGCATGATCTACCGCGGTCATAAGTTTCTGCATCTCCCTTTCTGCTGCCTTGCGCGCAGAGATATCCCGGCATACACAGAATACGAGCTTCTGATCCCCCCACACAGCTCCGTTGGTACTGATTTCCACGTCATACCATGTGCCGTCCTTGCGACGGTGCTGTGTCTCAAGGTGTTGCCCTTTGTTATCGACAAGGCGGATCATTTCGAGCAGTTCTTCGGGCTTCCATCGCAGATCCCAGTCCCATACATGGAGAGTATGGACTTCCTCCGGAGAATATCCGAGCATTGCGGCAAATGCGTTGTTTGCCTCGTATACCTTCCCGTTCTGGTCAAGCACTACGATTCCGTCCCTTGACTGTTCGATCAGGATATTTCGCCGGATCGCTTCCTCATGAAGCTTTTTTTCCGAAAGCTTGCGCGCTGTAATGTCACGGAACATTCCCAGCATACAGGGTCTGCCGTCTATTTCCATAGGCGTGGCATTTACGTCGGCAAGAAATACCGTGCCGTCCTTGCGCAGGCAGGGGATATCCTCAACCAGAGTTTTTTCCTTCCTTGCCTGCATTTCGAATTCCTTGAGCACCCGGGGAAGGTCTTCGCCGGGATGGATGTCCGGGACACTCAGGGAAAGGAGCTCTTCCCTGGTGTATCCGAGCATTTCGCACATCTTCCTGTTGGCATAGCGGAAGGTCTTTGACTCGATATCCGCAATCAGCAGGCCGTCGGCATTATATTCAAACAGTATCCGGTATCTGTCTTCAGATGCCTTCAGTTCCTCCCGTGCGCGCAACCGTTCAATACGCACAGTTTTTTCTTCAAGGGCATGGACGACCGCAGGCCCCAGTCTCCTCAGGTGCTGTTTGATTACATAGTTGGCAGCGCCTGCTTTCATGCAGTCTACCGCAGTGTCTTCGTTCATCGCGCCGGTCACGATTATGAAGGGTGTAAGGGGAGCTTTTTTCAGGGCTAATCGCAGCGCCGTCATACCGTCAAAGGAGGGCATCATGTAATCCGATACAATGATGTCCGGAGCAAACTCATCAAGCGCCCGAAGAAAATCTGCCTCGGTCTCGACCCTTTCGAAGACGCAGTGGGTGAGCACGCTTTTTATTTCTCTCTCGTTCAGTTCGGCGTCAGTCGGAATGTCTTCAACAATCAGGATGCGGTATGGTCTGTCCACAGGCTCTCCTTAATAGCCCTTCATTATTTTTATCGCAAGGCGATGTCAGAAATTCCCCTTCGGCGGCTGATTTACCAGCAGCCAGAATAATCCTGAAGCGGTCATTGCCTTCCGGAACGCATCGAACTGCACCGGTTTCACCACATAACCGTTGGCCCCCAGTTCATATGCAGTCTCGATATCAGGGTCCTCCCTTGAGGATGTCACGATCACGACCGGAAGCTTTTTCGTCTTTTCGTTGCTTTTGATCTCTTTCAATACCTCAAGCCCGTTGAGCTTCGGTAGTTTCAGGTCGAGGAAGACTGCCTTCAGCGGTTTGGTTGGATGACGGTTTGCAAACTTCCCGCGGCAGAACAGGAGATCGAGCGCCTCGTCCCCGTCCTCCACCACGAAAATTTCGTTCGCAAGGTGCTGCTCCCTGAGCGCGCTGATGGTCATTTCCGCGTCATGGGGGTTGTCTTCCACCAGAAGGATTTCAACTGCATCGTATCGGTTCATAACTTCCTCTCTTTTACTGGCATTGAAAAACAGAACTCTGCGCCTTTGTCCACTTCCCCCTTGGCCCATACCTCGCCGCCATGCCTGTGGATGATCCTCTGCACGATGGCAAGCCCCACGCCGGTTCCCTCAAACTCTCGCTCGCTGTGCAGCCGCTGAAAGACCCCGAAGAGCTTGTTCTGATATTTCATGTTGAATCCGGCGCCATTGTCCTGAATGCAGTAGACTGCCTTTTCCTCTTCTTTGCTCGAGGTGACGGAAATGGAAGCACGCTCCCGGTGTGCAGAGAATTTGACCGCGTTCGAGATCAGGTTTGTCCAGACCTGCCTGAGCAGCGCAGGGTCGCCATCTGCACTGGGCAGATCGCCAAGCGCAAAATCTATCCGCTGCTGCATCTCAGGGGTTGTGAGTTCAGCAAATACTTCTCCTGCCATCGTCTTCATGTCAATTGAGGCAAAGTGCATTTCCGTACGGCCAAGACGCGATAACGCCAGAAGGTCGTCGATAAGTCTTGCCATCTTTTTCGTGCTTTCTACAATTACGGAGCAGACCCTTTTCCCTTCGTCGTCAAAATCTGCTCCAAGATGTCTCACGAGCATTTGCGTAAATCCGTCAATCGCCCTGAGCGGGGCACGCAGGTCGTGCGAGACCGAATAAGTGAAGGCTTCGAGTTCCCTGTTTGCAGCCTTAAGGGCAGTGGTGCGTTCTTCGACACGCTGTTCAAGTTCTTCGTTCAGCTTTCGTATCTCCTCTTCTGCCTGCTTTCGCTCGGTGACGTCGGTAATAAATCCTTCGAGGGCAATAACATCCCCTTGTTCGGAATATATGCCGCACCCCTGCTCCCAAACCCATTTTTCTTTGCCGTCTTTTGTAATTATAGGGTACTCATCAGTAAAAACTTCTTTATTGCTCAATATTTTGGTCCATTTTTCATAAAGATATTCCTGGTAATCCGGATGTATGATATCGTTAAAAGCAAGGGTTTTGTTCCCGATAAAATCTTCAGGTTGGTAACCGGTTAATTCAATGCAGCCCTCACTAATATACTCCATGGTCCAGTTGCGGTCGTAGGCGCAGCGGTATGCTATTCCGGGCAGGTTCCCGATTAGGGTGGAAAGATGGCGCTGGCTTTCTCTTATTTTCTCCTCAGCCAGCTTTTGTTCGGTGATGTTGGTAAACACGCAGTGTGTCTGCAGAAAATCGCCCTTCTTATTGCAGCTTACGCTTCCCTCGAAGGAAACGATAATTGTGCTGCCGTCCTTATGTTTCATCTCGTACTCAACCCCGTGGATTTCACCCTCTGATTTAAACTGGGAGAACCGCTCGGGGAACAGTGAAGAACTGCTTCCAGAAAGAAAGTCGCCAAACCTTTTCCCGATTACCTCATTCCGTGCATAGCCCATGGTCTCCAGCCACGCATTGTTTATATCGAGAATTCTTCCCTCTGCATCCAGTGATTGGTAGGGGGCAGGTGACTGCTCATAGAACAGGCGGAACCTTTGTTCGCTTTCCTGCAGCACCTTTTGCGCTGCGCGCTCCTCTGTCTGATCGCGGAAGACGAGCACCACCGCGATGATATCCCCTTTTTCACTCCTGACTGGCGAGCAGCTGTTGGCGATAGGTATTTCCATTCCGTCCCTTGAGACAAGAAGCGTGTCATTGGCAAGCCCGATGACCGTCCCTTCATTGAGAACCTTGTGGACTGGGTCTTCAAGCCATTCCCGGGTTTCTTCGTGCATGATCCTGAATATCTCCTGAAGCGGCCTGCCTTTTGCCTCATGTTCCTTCCAGCCGGTTAATTGTTCTGCTACGGCATTCATGTGACGGAGGTTGCCTTTGGTATCTGCGGTAATCACCGCATCGCCGATGCTGTAGAGCGTTATGCGGAATTCCTCCTGTGCTATGCGCAGGTCTCTTTCCTTCAGGAACAATTCCCTGTAGATATTCTTCTGGCGGGAATGATAGAGCCATGCGATTCCTGTACCGGTCAGAATAAGCATCAGGAATATGAACAGAACGGTGACCGTACCCCTGTAACGGAGTTTTGCAAAAATCTCGCTCCTGTCGACTTTTGTGACCATATGCCAGGGCGTCTCCGGAACAGGCCTTATGTCGGCAAGCACGTCAATCCCGCGATAGTCCTTTCCTTCAATTATCCCTTCGAAACCCTGTACAGCCTGTACCACCGGAAGGTCTTTCTCTGTAAGAGCTCTGCGAAGTTGTAATGCGGTGTTTTTTCTGTGGCGCAATTCGTTCAGAAAAAGCACGCTTTCGCCGTCCCTGCGGACAAGCATGGTCTCGGCTGTTTTGCTCGGGGTAGGCCATAACTGGATAATCGGGTATAAGTAATTATCCGGATCAATGGAAAATACCAGTGCTGAAATTGTAATGCGCTGTTCATTGACAACCGGTGCGATAATATCAAGGTGGACTTTGTCGTCAATGGAGCAAAGATAGAAATCAGTAAGAATTACCTGCTGCATATGCACTGCCTCGATGATTTTTCCGGAGGTAAATGCATCAAGCTTTTTTGTCCTGTGTGCGAGCGAAAGCAGCAGGTTCCCTTCGGGAGAGGAAAGTATGATGTCATTATCGTAGTATTCCTCTTGTTTATGAGAGAGCAATTCGAGAATATTTTCTTTTGAGGAAGGATCTTCCGGGTTTGCAAGCCACTGCTCTATCCTGCGCACAAAGAAGGGAGATTGTGACAGCACTCCGGCATCGGCGATTCTTTCTTCCCGCCATTGTGTTATCTGGCCGATCTTCAGGCTGGCGATTGCTTTCAGCTCATCGTATTTCTCCTTCCTTATGGCCCGTGCTTCGGCACGGTAATAGAGAACTCCGCCAGCGATCAGCAGCATACTTATGACGGCAGTTAACAGTATCAGGTGCTGCTTTTTGAAGAAAGATATTTCAGTTTTGTTTTCCATTATTGGTAACTGTTAGGTCTCCGGTTACCCGGATCCGGCGTTTAATAACTCAAACGCTTGATGAACTGGATATTGCGAGTCCCGAAAGCATCCGGGACTTGCAATCTCATTTGATAAGAAGAGATTGCTTCCTTACTCTCGCAATGACCATTCTTACCGTTTTGGAGTTGGCTTTTTATAAAATTATATCAGGTTCGTTTAAAATATCCACTTTTTGGCTGCGTTCGGGCGGCATTCCAAAAAAAGACTTTATTATCCATCGGCCGAAAAGGCAGTGCGCTTCTCGGGAAGGGGAGGAACCGGTTCAGGTGCACAGGGGTCTCAGGGTTTTTGCACGCGTGGCACGGGTTTTCCAATCGGGTATGCTGCTGGCGGCAATATATGAATATCATTGCCCTGACGGTTTTTTTCTTTCTGTATGCGTCGGTTTTCCCTCGACAGAAGATGACCTTGAGCGGAAGGATTACCGGTAGTTAATGAACTCTATATGGTAGTCGAACTCTTTTTTCTTCAGCATTCCGATGACTGACTGAAGGTCGTCGATCTTTTTTGCCCTGACCCGAACCTGGTCTTTCTGGATCTCGGCCTGTACCTTAAGCTTCATTTCCTTAATGAGTTTGACGATATCCTTTGCCCGTTCCGTTGCTATGCCCTGCTGGAGGGATACGGGCTGGCGGAGCGTATCACCTGCTGCATGCTCGGCCTTGCCGAAGCTGAGGGACTTCAGGGAAACATTGCGCTTTACCAGTTTGCCTTTGAGGATTTCGGTAAGACTCTTCATTTTGTAGTCATCATCCGCGATGAGGATGATCTCTGCCTTTTCCTTATTCAGATCGATGCTGCTTTTGCTCCCCTTAAAGTCAAACCTCTGGCTGATTTCCTTCGCGGCCTGCTGCACCGCATTGGAGACTTCCTGCATGTCAACCCTGCTGACAATGTCAAACGAATGCTCATCTGCCATATCCGGCTCCTTTTTATGGAAATAATTTCTTATCGAATTATTACTGTTTGCGGTATTTCCGTCAAGTTTTCGTATCACGCGGTTTTCCCGGCAGTGCACTGCGGACAGGCTGTCGTTGCAGTTATTATGTGGCATATCATGAAAAGGCGATTATTAGCTTGAATGAGAGATACATATCCATGTACTCTCTCAGCATGCATTTAAGATATTTTTCAAGACGCTAAAAATCAGTTATGTTTTCTTATTCTTTCTTTCCAATAATCGGGGTTTCTGTGCAGATGTGCTATAGCGACAATAAGTATCTCAGTGTCTGTTATCTGGTAGATAATTCCATATGGGAATCGATGCAATTGACATCTTCGTGTATTGCTACTAAACGGATGCCATGCCAGTGGAAAATGTCGAATACGCTCGATGGCATTGAGTATCTCTCGCAAGAACGAATTACCTAAACCCGCAGATTCAGAATTGTAATACTCGATAGCTTCATCAAATTCGATTTGAGCAATATCAAGAAGCCTTATCTGCATTATTTCTGATACTTAGATAATGCCTCTTTTAATGATACCGACTTTATTTTGCCGGCTTTATATGCCTTTATCCTGTCTTCAACCTCCTTGCGCCATAAGTTATCTATTTGTTCGTTAGGTTGATCCAGGCTGGACAAAAGCCGATCAATAAGCGTTGCCCTTTCTAAAGTTGGGAGTTCCAGCGCATTTTTCAATACTTTCTGAGTATTTGTTGCCATCAAACCTCCTGCTTGATCTTTTTCATTATTATTTCAGGAATTTATCATTTTGTAAACATAATGCAGTGGTAAGCGGGCGCCTGCTCCTTACGCTACGCTGAACACATCCGATATTTGGATTTCTTACGGGGGGGTTCATGAAGGCTATGGTGAAAGATGTTTCGCAGCGCTTCTCTGCAGTCTTGCCTGTGCAGGGAGTATATCTTTCCCTGTGAATTAAGCAAATAATCATAATTTTTATTATAATTACTTAATGAGAAAAGGTATTTACATTCTTCCGAATACACTTACGCTGTGCGGCATGCTTCTGGGATTTTTTTCTATCCTCGCGTCGCTTAAGGGGAATTACCTGCATGCCTCATGGGCGATCATCTTCGCAACGATTTTTGACGGGCTGGACGGGTGGGTTGCGCGGCTTACTCACAGTACCACACGGTTCGGGATCGAGCTGGACTCACTTTCGGACCTCGTTGCCTTCGGTGTTGCGCCCGCAGTGATGATGTACAAGTGGGCCCTTTACCCGTTCGGAAGGATAGGGTGGGCGGCTGCGTTTCTGTTCCTCGCATGCGGGGCGCTGAGGCTTGCGCGATACAACGTCCAGATGGGCTCTGCGGAATCAAAATCATTCACCGGGATGCCGATTCCCGGTGCAGCGATAATTGTTGCCACGCTGGTCATTTTCCATCATGAAGTGTGGGACAGTCTTCCTGGCAGAAACTATTTCATTCTCCTCCTGATATTTACTCTTGCGGTGCTGATGGTGAGTACCCTGAGATTTCATGGTGCAAAGGAACTCGATTTCAGGAGAAGAAAGCCTTTCTGGATACTGGTGGCGATTGTCGTGATGTTAACGATTATTCTTATCCATCCGCCGGTCGCGCTTTTCATCTTTGCGATGATCTACCTGATTGCCGGTATAATTGAAAACATTATTCTTTTTTACAGGAAGAAAAAGAAGATACACAAGGCAGGAGTGACACAATGAGGACAGTAAGGATATTTGACACAACACTTCGGGACGGAGAACAGTCCCCAGGCGCATCCATGAATGTGCAGGAAAAACTGACCCTCGCAAAACAGCTTGCAAAACTCGGGGTCGACGTCATCGAGGCGGGCTTCGCATTCAGTTCCCCGGGTGATTTCGAGGCGATAAAAACCATAGGGAATGAGGTTGAAGGGCCGGTGATCTGCAGCCTGGCGCGCGCAAAGCCTGAAGATATCAAGAGCGCATGGGAAGCCCTCAGGGATGCCCCGCAGAAGAGAATACATACATTCCACTCCACCTCTGACATCCACCTGAAATATCAGTTCAGGGTGAGCCGGGAAGAGGCGCTGAAACGGTCTGTAGAGATGGTGAAGCTCGCAAGAAGCTATGTCGATGATGTGGAGTTTTCTCCGATGGATGCCACGAGAACCGATATCGGTTATCTCTGTGAAGTCGTCGAGGCGGTTATCGAGGCGGGCGCGTCAACCGTGAATATCCCCGATACCGTCGGATATACGATCCCGGTTGAGTTCGGCGCAATGATCAGGGCGATCTGCGAACGGGTCAGAAATATCGACAGGGCGGTCATCTCGGTACACTGTCACAACGATCTCGGGCTTGCGACGGCCAACTCGCTTGCAGCGGTACTGAACGGAGCCGGACAGATAGAATGCACGCTGAACGGTATCGGCGAGCGGGCAGGAAACTGTTCAATGGAGGAAGTGGTGATGACGCTCAGGACGAGAAGCGATGTTTTTCATGCCGACACAGGAATCAACACCGAGGAAATCATGAGGAGCAGCAGGCTTGTGACCAAGATAACAGGAATTTCCGTGCAGCCGAATAAGGCCATTGTAGGGGCAAATGCCTTTGCGCATGAGTCAGGTATCCATCAGGACGGGCTCCTGAAAGAAAAGTCGACCTATGAGATAATCAGGCCCGAAAGCATAGGGCTTTATTCCGCCAAGCTTGTGCTCGGCAAGCATTCAGGCAGGCATGCGTTCAAGACACGACTCAAGGAAATCGGGTATGTGCTTGAGGATGACGAACTCAATGCGGTCTTTGAGCGCTTCAAGAAGCTTGCCGACCAGAAGAAGGACATTTTTGACGAGGATATTGAGGCGTTGATGGCAGTCGATGTCATGAAGGTGCCGGAGGTCTACAGCCTTGTGGACCTTCATATCTTGTGCGGCATTCACCAGAAGCCGACCGCAGCGGTTAAGATCAAGATCGGTGATGAGATCGTCGACCGCATGGAGCATGGCGACGGTCCTGTTGATGCGACCTACAAGGCGATAGCGGCCATAACCGATACGAAGAGCAGGCTCCTGAAATTCGAGGTCAAAAGCATTACCGGAGGAACGGACGCCCTCGGGGAAGTGGTTGTATCACTGGAAGAAGGTGACAGGAATGTCAGGGGGCACGGTGCTGATACCGACATCATCGTCGCCGCGGCAAAGGCGTATATCAATGCGCTGAATAAGCTCGCTGCAAAAAAGCATCATTAGCCTTATTCATAAAAATCTTCCACAATACAGATGAGATGCAGTATCATCTGCTATCCCACGCTTCATGAATAATCCGGGTTAGCCATACCGGGAATCACTTCAAATCCTTTTTTGTTATAATTTGTGCATGGAACTCTCTGAAAATGCTCTGAGGGTTCTCAGAGCACGGTATCTCCTCAGAAATGAAAAGGGAGATATCGTTGAAACTCCTGAAGGGATGTTCATGAGGGTTGCATCGGCCGTTGCTTCCGCTGAGAGCCAGTTCGACGAAATCAGGGAAGAATGGCAGGAGAAGTTTTATTCCCTCATGGCAGAGCTCAGGTTCCTTCCCAATTCCCCTGCACTCATGAATGCAGGGAAAGATATAGGACAGCTGGCTGCATGTTTTGTGCTGCCGGTTGACGACTCGATGAAGGGGATTTTCGATTCACTCAAGGATGCCGCGTTGATACTTCAGAGCGGCGGTGGCACCGGATTCTCGTTTTCAAGGCTCAGACCAAAGGATGATGTTGTCCGTTCAACAGGTGGGTTCGCGAGCGGACCGGTATCCTTCATGAAGATTTACAACATGGCAACTGATGTGATAAAGCAGGGCGGGGCGAGAAGAGGGGCGAATATGGGCATTCTCCGCGTTGACCATCCTGATATCATTGAATTTATCAGAATCAAGAGAACTGAACGGGAAATGACGAATTTCAACATATCCGTTGCGGTGACTGATTCGTTCATGAAAGCCCTCAGAAATAATGTTGAATATGCGCTCGTCAATCCGAGAAGCAGGAATCAGGCGGGCAGGATGAGGGCGCGAACCGTGTTTAAGGAAATAGTCCAAAGCGCATGGGAAACCGGCGATCCCGGGATTGTGTTCATTGACAGAATAAACAGGGCCAATCCGACTCCCCATATCGGTGAGATGGAGACGACAAACCCCTGCGGCGAACAGCCCCTTCTGCCCTATGAAGCATGTGTACTCGGGTCTCTTGACCTCGTGAAATATGTCAGCATGACGATATTCGATTCTCCACGGTCCCAAATGCAACCGGTCAACAGACGGATCGACTTCGGGATGCTCGCTGAAGACATCACGACCGCTGTAAGGTTTCTTGATGATGCAATAGAGGTAAACCGGTATCCGGTTCCTGAGATCGAGAGGATGCATAAAGGCAACCGGAAGATCGGTCTCGGTGTCATGGGCTGGGCTGATATGCTGATACTCCTCGGAATACCCTATAACCACAAAAGCGCGTTCGCCCTTGCGAAAAATCTGATGAGATTCATCAGAGACACATCGAGAAAGGCGTCAGTAATGCTTGCGGAACAACGGGGGGTATTTCCCAACTTCAGCGGGTCGGTCTATGACGCCCCATCAATGCCCCGTGTGAGAAATGCGACGTTGACAACTATCGCGCCGACAGGAACGCTCTCTCTCATTGCCGACTGCTCGAGCGGCATAGAGCCGCTTTTTGCCCTTGCATTCAGGAGGCGCATCCTGGACACGGAACTCAGTGAAGTGAACAGGCATTTCTTTGCGGTTGCGCGGAAACGCAAATTCTTCAGTGAAGCCCTGAGGAAAAAGGTCATGCGCAGGGGAGACCTGCGTGGTGTGAGGGCTGTGCCGGAAGATATCAGGAGGTTGTTCATGACGGCACATGAAATACCTCCGGAGGACCACATCAGGATGCAGGCCTGTTTCCAGAAATATACCGACAATGCGGTATCGAAGACGATCAATATGCCGTACCGGTCAAAAAAAGAGGATGTTGCGAAGGCGTTTCTGCTGGCTTACGAAATCGGGTGCAAGGGGATTACGGTCTTTCGGTACGGAACTGCAAGAAAAGGAACGATGGTAAGGTGGGAAGATGCTGATTGACCGTTTTGCATGTTATACAGCGGAATCCGAAGATTGCGTTTCTGACCCGGCGATTTCCCGGATCAGCCACGCTACCTGAGCCTTGATCTCATCCCTAGCGCGCCTGAAGTCCTTCATTATCTGTTTTTCAGTTCCTATTGTTCCGACAGGGTCTCTGATAGGCCAGAAAAGACGTTTCACTCCCAACGGTGCCCGGGGACAGAATTTTTCCACGTTGCTGCAGAGGATGATCACGAGGTCCATGGGGACAAAAAGGTCTGCATCTATTGTTTTTGATTTCTGTCCCGAAATATCAATGCCGAGTTCCTTCATAACCGTGATTGCCCTTGGGTGAACCCCTGCGGCCATGAGACCGGCGCTGTGGACTTCGACGATACCCTTGCCGAATTCCCTGGCAAATCCTTCGGCCATCTGGCTTCTGCAGGAATTTGCAGTGCACAGAAAAAGAATTTTTTTCATCAGTTGCATTCCTCTACAATTATCCGTAAGGTTTGGTCATTGAGCAAGGCTGTTCCGTACGTATTCATTTCATGCTCATGAGTAACGCAGTTTCTTTGTCACAAACGCTATTATGAAAGAGACCACAAGCGCTCCGGACAGTATCAGAAAAGAAATGAACGCGTTGCTCAGTACCGCAGGATTGAACAGGAGAACCCCGCCAAGCCCTATCATCATCGTCCCGGATATGAGTTTCATGAGTCTCCCCTGCCATTCGGTAAGCTGTTTTTTCCCGAGGGTGATGGTGAAAATAATGACAATTACCGATAAAGGAATGACATATATAAGGTTGTAGAGTATAAGATATCCGTAATACGAAAAAGTATCAAGATTGTTCAGTGTCAGAATTCGCGTAAACACCATGGGAAATCCGGCAGTGCACAGGAGTTCGTATGAATTTGCGGCGATTGCAAGGACGACCGTTCCGATAAACATCGAAATGAATGAAGTTGATTTCATAAGCCTGCGCATGCGGTCGAAGAGTTTGGGTTTTGCGCTGTCAGGGATGTTGAGTGATACCCCCTTCCTGAAAAAGAAAAAGTCCTTAATGTTGATGACGGCAATCACCACAGCAATCGAACCGGCAATCCTGGTGATGATCTCGACCTGTCCCATAAACAGGAAGAGGTTGAGCCAGGCTGCCATGAAAACAAAGTATACGAACCCGGAAAAAAAGACGAAGATGCTCCCGATGAAAAACATTTTTTTCCGTGACTGCGCGTGGATGAGCAGACCGAGAAGGGAGAGCAGGACGAAGAATGCGCACGGATTGAAGCTGTCAAGTCCTGCTATCACGAGTGTGATTGCCGGAAGAGACATCCTCGATGCATCAAGATTTCCTATCCATGGGACATGGACTGTCCTGTTCTTTTCCGTGCATTCGAGATGTTCGGCGCCTTCAGATGGCTCTTTCGGCTTATGCATGTTTCTGGCTGCCTCAATCGAGAGTTTGCCGGAGAGAATTTGTCCGGGATCCGCACATTCATGGGAAATGCACGTCTGAAAAGCCTCGGTCATTTTTACCCTTAAGTCTGACGAAAAGCCGATAAACGCATTTTCACTGATAAACGTGACAGGGACACCGGAGGCCTTCATTTTGTAAGCCGCCGCCATAGCGCGCAGGAGTTCGGCGTTATGCTCATCATACCAGACTTCATAGTCCATGACTTTCATGCCGGGGTACTGCTTTTTCATCTCGCTGAGGAAAACCTTTTCTTCTTCACAATGGGGGCATCCTCTTCCCCAGAAGAAATATACGGTGAACTGATGGGGGTGGTTTCCGGCTGCAGGGCTTTCTGCAGCCGGTGCCCCGGCTTTTTGACGCGTTTCCGGGGGCTGAGAGCGTTCCGGGCTTTTCTCTTCAGTGGGAGTCAGGAGCTCCGCACATGCATTTGTCTGTTCCGCCTCCTGTTCACAGACGCCGTTCTGCGGAATAAGATCGATTGCATGCGAGGATCCTGCTATGCAGAGAAACGCAAGGAATATGGCGAAAAAAAGCACAGAACGCAGGAGCGTCATCAGGGCAGCATCTCGATGCAATGATATTGGTACGTCAAGTTAATGTTTTTCATGGATAATTTATTACTATATCCTAAAAGCACATCGTGATTAAATATATTTTTGCCGGAGTGGCTTCATGCAAAAAAAGACGTATCGGAAAATAGGGAAAAGGAGTTGTTTTCCGGATGTGAAGAAATATTGATAAAAAGCTTGAATAAAACATTGTATTGTTCTATTATTAAAGAAAATTATTGGGGGATATATGCTAAAGGAAAAGGTGGAAAATGTTCTTGAAAAGGTAAGAATGGGGCTCAAGAGAGATGGTGGCGACATCGAGCTCGTTGAAATAAAGGACTCTGTCGTGTATGTAAGGCTGAAGGGCGCATGCGGTTCATGTCCGATGTCGACCCTTACTCTGAAGAATTGGGTAGAGGCAAACCTGAAAAAAGAGATACCAGAGATAAGCGCGGTACGGGCGGTATAATTTCAGGAAGAAGGGGTTTGGAGAACAGGGATTGTTTTTAAACCTCGGATCGGTCAGCCAAAAGATGTCCCGGTATGCAGTTATGCTGCTGCTGATGCTGATTCTCGTCCCTCCTTTTGCGGCTGCTTCAGATATCGTACACGTAAAAGACATCCGTTACTGGTCATCACCTGATTACACGCGGGTGGTGATTGACCTCTCAGGTCCTGTTGATTTTTCACAGAACAGTCTTTCAAATCCTGACAGGATATATTTTGACCTCACACATGCGTCAATCCCAAGGGATATCAAAACTACCTTTCCGGTGGGAGACGGCATACTGAAGTCAATCAGGGCAAGCCAGTACAATGAAAAAACGGTCAGGGTTGTACTCGACATTGAAACGCTGTCCGATTCCAGGTCATTCGTTATTGAGAATCCTGCGCGGCTTGTTGTCGATCTGTATGGAAAACAAAAACCTGTTGAAAAACAGGACATACGTTCTGCCAGAAGGCGAATCGTTATCGATCCGGGTCACGGAGGCCATGACCCCGGAGCCGTAGGCCCCAAAAAACTCTATGAAAAAGATGTCGTGCTCGATATAGCCCTGAAACTGAAGGAAATACTCATGAAAGATCCCCTGAATGAGGTGTTTCTTACGAGGGAAAAAGACATTTACATCCCTCTTGAAGAGAGGACAGTCATTGCGAACAGGAAGAATGCGGACTTGTTTGTTTCCATCCATGCCAATGCAAGTCCGAAAAGCACCGCAAAAGGGATCGAAACATATCTGCTCAACTGGACTGATGATGAGGAGGCAATGCGGGTTGCAGCGCGGGAGAATGCGATATCCCTGAAAAGAATGAAAGCGATGCAGCGGCAGATGGACGTCGTCGAGATCATCAAGAGCGACCTTATGAGGGAGAACAAAAGGGATGAATCCATTAGGCTGGCAAATTACATTCAGAAGTCTCTGGTGACAAACCTTGGTACCCGTTATCAGCATGTCGTGGACCTTGGCGTCAAGCAGGCGCTTTTTTATGTCCTTTTCGGTGCAAAAATGCCCTCGGTTCTTGTGGAGGTTTCCTTTATCAGCAACCCGCAGGAGGAATTTCTCCTCTCGAAGGATTCTTACCGTTCCGATATCGCGCGGGCAATAGCGGATGGTCTCGGCACATATGTCACCTCTGCTCCGGTTATTCAGAAGATGGCAGACACGAGAGAGAACAGACGGTTTTACAGGTAGATTTTGCTCCCTGAAATCAAGATCCTTGCGTATATCACGTTCAGCATTTCCCTTTTTTTTATCCACAGCCTCGCCCTGTTTGCGGGCATTGCGTTCGGAATACTGGTACTGTTCATGAGAATACCGTTCAGGCGCCTCACACAGGGGTGGGTACCGATTCTGTTGTTCCTGTCATTCACATTCATCGGAAATATGCTGTTTCAGCAGGGAAAAATCGTGGCGCTTGCGGGCCCTTTTGTAATCACAGAAGAAGGCCTAAGGGTTGCTGCAGAAAGGACAATGAGGGTTTTTTTGCTGATTGCAGGCGCGAAACTCCTGACAGCGTCGACAGATACGGAGACGCTTCTGAATGCAATGGCGCGGCTGTTGCGCCCTCTTGAACGTTTCAGGATACCTGTAAGCGAATTTTTTTCCACAATGGGGATGACGATGAGATTTCTTCCGGAGCTGAAAGAGCAGATCGTCTCCGGTTACAGGCAAGAAATGCAGGGCAGGAAGGTTAAGGGGTTCCGTGAACGTGTGAGACTTCTCTCATCGTTTCTGGTTCCGCTTTTCGTGAAGAACATGCAGGCTCCTGAAAGATTTCCCGAAAAAAAGGAAAAGAATGAAAAAATCTCCTGAAATTCTCATACAGGGAGGAATGGTATGTGATGGGACCGGCTCGGAGCCTTTTGAGGCAGATATCGGGATATCAGGAGAAAGGATCATTCTTATTGATAGATCCGGCCGCAGGAAAAAGAAAGCGTCAGGTGCTTCCGTTCGTGTGGTAGAAGCACGGGATATGACGGTTACGCCGGGTTTCATCGATACCCATGCACACTCGGAATTTACCCTGCTGGCGGACCCCCGCGCCGAGGGAAAAATATGCCAGGGCATTACCACCGAAATAAACGGGAATTGCGGACTTTCCGCTGCCCCGATGTCAGGCGAAGCCCTGAAGCAGAGGGAAGAAGATCTCAGGGGGTATGATATCAGGGAGCGATGGGGGACATTCGGGGAATATTTCGGCCTGCTCGAGAAGAGAAACATCTCAATGAACTATGCAACCCTTGTCGGCCATGGAAATATCCGGGCGTGTGTCGCAGGTTACAGTAAACGAAGCCTCGAACGGGCTGAAAAGCAGAGGATAAGGGCGCTCCTGAGGAAATCGCTGGATGAAGGCGCAATCGGTCTCTCTACCGGCCTCATTTATCCTCCCGGTGTGTATTCGGAAACGGAGGAACTGGTTGATCTTGCCAAATGCTGCAAGGCGCTTATATACACTTCCCACATGAGGAGTGAGAGCGACAGGCTTCTTGAATCGATAGAAGAACTTATAGGAATTGCCAGAGAGGCAGGGATCAGGGGCCACGTCTCACATATCAAAACAAGCGGACAGAAGAACTGGCACAAGATTGACAGCGCGCTCTCAATGATTGAAAACGCGCAACAGGAAGGAATACGTCTTACGTGCGACAGGTATCCCTATACAGCCGCCTCTACTGACCTTGACACCGTTCTGCCGTCATGGGTGTACGAAGGAGGTGCGGACAAAGAGATAAGGCAGCTGAAAAAGGCTGAGGTCAGGAGCAGGATTCGGAGTGAAATACTGAAGGAGCATGGTGGAACAGGATACTGGGAGACCATCTGCATTGCGACTGTCGCACAGGAAAGAAACCGCTGGATGGAGGGGAAAACCCTTGCGTACATCGCAGAGCGAAAAAAGGCTCATCCTGTTGATGTCCTCATGCACCTGCTGATCGAAGAAAAACTCAGAGTCAGTGCGATTTTCTTGTCGATGAATGAACAGAATCTGAGAAGATTTCTCTCGCTGCCGTACTGCATGATAGGGACTGACAGTTCAGCCCGCTCTGCGGGCGGGGTAACCAGGATCGGCAAGCCTCATCCAAGGGGATTTGGAAGCTTCCCGAGGTTTATCGGAGAGTATGTCCGGGAGCATTCTGTCGCGACTCTGAGTGGGGCGGTGCAAAGAATAACCGCGCTTCCTGCGAATACCTTCGGGATTTTTCAGAGGGGAGTACTGAGGGAAGGCGCATTTGCGGATATTGTCATATTTGATTATAAACAGATAAAGGACCGTGCGACATTTGACAAACCTTATCTGAAACCGGAGGGGATTCATTATGTCTTCGTCAACGGCGTCCCTGCTGTTTGGGAGGGAAGGTTGACAGGCAGAAGGGGAGGAAGGGTGCTCAGGCATGGAGGACATAAGGCAACCGAAAGGAAACACTGAGAGAAGACGGAGAAATGCACAGACCTGTTATCGGAATCACTACAGACATTGAAGAACAGCAGGTACAACTGAACCTGACATACTGCGGCGCGGTCACCGCGGCGGGTGGCATTCCTGTGTTGATACCCGCGGCTGGTGACCCAAGGGATTATGCTGACAGAATCCAGGGTCTTATGATCCCCGGAGGGAAGGATCTTGACCCTGCCTACTATGGTGAAAAAGCGCTGCCGGAAGTGAATCTGGTCTCAAGAATACGGAGCGATTATGAAATTGCTCTTTTAGGGGAAATGACGGGACTCTGCAAACCCGTCATGGGGATATGTTACGGCATGCAGCTTATCAATGTTTTTTTCAACGGATCGCTCTATCAGGATATCGGTGTCCAGCTTCGGGTAGCAATTAATCATAAAAAGGATTATCATACAGTAGTGATAACAGAAAACAGATTTCTGAGGAAAGGCACGTTTTCTGTGAACAGTACCCATCACCAGGCCATCAGGCATCTTGGGGAAAGTCTTGCCGTCTTCGCACAATCGGAAGATGAGATAATTGAAGGTTTTTACAAGGAAGATTATGCTTTTCTTGTCGGTGTGCAGTGGCATCCCGAACGGATGCCGGACGATGAGCTTTCCGTCGCGCTGTTTCATGCGTTCATTAAGGCATCCGGTGCTTTCCGGCAGGTTTCATGATTGGACCATTGGTCCTGGCTCTTTTTGTTTCGGTATTTGAACTGTTTAGACACACGGAAGGAGGAGAAAATGCTTAACAGAGAGGAACTGAAGGACATTGCAAAAATGCGTGGAGACGGGGCGTTTTTTGTGAGTGTGTTTCTGAATGTCAATCCCATGACAAGTGTCAAGAACAACTTTGAGATACATCTCAAGAGCATGATAAAGAAGACATCAGGGGAGCTGGATAAAGCGGTTCTGAAAAAAGTAAGCAGTGATTTTGAGAAGATCGAGTCATATGTGCTGACCAATAAAAGGATGTTCAAAAAAGGAATTGCCATCATCTGTTCACAGGAGAAGGAATTCTGGAAGGAGTATCATCTCTCTGTGCCTCTGAAAAATGATCTCATTGTTGACAATACCCCGTATATCAAGCCTCTCATAGGGGTTCTTGACAACTATCAGCGTTACGCAATAATGCTCGTCGGAAAGGATCTGGCACGGCTTTTCCTCGTTCATCTTGGTGAGATCGAGGAGTATTCAGAGGTGCATTCTGAGGATGTTCCCGGAAAACACAAGAAAGGCGGATGGTTCGCGCTTGCGGAAAAAAGCTATGAAAGGCATATTGATTACCATGTCGGCCTTCATCTGAAGGATGTTGTCAGGAAACTTGACGCATTCCTTTCGGGAGAATATGTGGGACGCCTGATTATCGGGGGATCAGAAGAAGCTGTGGTGAGAGTAAAGGATATGCTCCCCCAGACCGTCGCGGATAAAGTTATAGGGACGTTTCAGGCGGAGATGATCGCGAACAATAACGGAGTGCTCGAAAAAGTACAGCCGATTCTCCGGGCATTTGAGGAAAAAGAAGATACAGATACCGTAAGCGATCTGCTGACGAGGTCGATGAAAAAGGAAAATGCTGTCATTGGCATAGAAGACGTGCTGAATGCCTTGCAGGAAGGCCGCGTCATGAAGCTTGTCTTTTTAAAGGATTTCAAGAGGTCGGGTCTTTCGTGCAGGAAATGCGGATATCTTACCGTGCAGAATATCACACAATGCCCTTACTGCAAGGGAGACATAAAGAAAGTGAAGTACATCGTGGATCTCATCGCGCAGAAGGCAGTGGAACAGGGCGCGCTTATTAAAGTCCTCTCAGAAAATGTGCAACTGAAAGAAGCAGGGAACATCGGTTCTCTTCTGAGGTTCTGAGAGGGGAGTTCCCTGTTTATCTGAACACTGTCAGGATATGACCTTCTCAGTTTTGACCGCTATTTCATGAGCAGGAAGTACCCGAAGATCGGTCCCGGCAGCATATACAGGCTGACCGGTTGTCTGATAGTGGTATTTTCCCTCCTTGCGTGTTCACCGCAGAACAGGATCGAGGGGTATGTATACTACAGACTGAATACCAATCCCACGACACTCGATCCGGCATTCATCGTTGACGTAACCGGAGGCGCTATTTCTGCAAAGCTGTTCAATGGACTTGTCAGAATCGATGATGACCTCAGTATCAGGCCTGACATTGCGGAACGATGGGATGTGTCGAAAGACGGGCTCACCTACACCTTCCATCTCAGGAAGGGGGTATCATTTTCACACGGACGCCAAGTCAGGGCGGACGATTTCAAGTACTCCTTCGAACGGATACTGAATCCGGAAAAGCCGACACCAAATACATGGGTACTTGAGAGGATTCTTGGTGCCGGTGAGTTCATGAAAGGGAATGCCCGTGACGTCATCGGCATAAGGGTGCTGGATGATTTTACCCTCGAAATATGTCTTCGCACGCCGTTTTCTCCGTTTCTCAGCCTCCTTACCATGACAGCTGCATATGTTGTCCCCCGCGAGATAATCGAGCAGAAGGGGTATGATTTTTCAGGCCACCCGGTCGGAACAGGGCCGTTTGTCATAGACGAATGGATGCCGAACAGGGAAATCAGGCTGATAAAGCGGGACGATTATTTCGACATGCCTGCAAAGGTTTCAGGGATACTTTACCGGATTGTTCCCGAGGACCTGACCGCGGTGACAGAGTTTGATCTTGGCAATATCGACGTCCTCAGCATCCCTGCTTCCGAGTATGCAAGATACAGAAATGATCCCTCAAAACAGGACCTTATCTCTCACATGCGTGGATTGAATACTTATTATGTCGGTCTTAACTGTGCGAAACCTCCTTTTGACAACCCCGTTCTCAGAAAAGCGGTGGCGCATGCAATTGACAGACGGAAAATACTGAATTCCATTTATGAAGGCCGCGGAAGACTGGCGTCAGGGCCACTGCCTGATGATCTGAGAGCCTGGGATATTTCGTATCCCTATGAATATAATCCGCAGAGGGCCAGAGAATTGATTCAGAAAGAGGGAGCGATTGGCCGCGGGATAAAATTCTATGTGACCGCAGACCAGGAAATAGTCGATATCGCAGAGGTCATTCAGTCCTATATCGGGGCAGCTGGTCTGAATGTCACGATCACGCAGCTCGAGTGGAGTGCATACAAGGAAGCGGTCAATAAGGGAGATCCGGATATCTTCTATCTGAGCTGGTGGGCTGATTATCCGGACCCCGAAAACTTTCTTTTCCCGTTATTCCATTCCTCCAATCACGGACCAGCCGGGAACAGGACAAGGTATACCAATACGGCTGTCGACTCTCTGATAGAGCGGGGACAGCATACAAGAGATACAAGGAAGAGAAATCTTTATTACCGAAGGGCGGAAGAAATGATTGTTGCTGATGCGCCATGGGTATGTCTGTGGCACAGAAACGATTATACGATCAGGCAGCCATGGATAGCGCACTACCGAATTTACCCTGTGTACAGCATGGACAAAGGGACAGAACTTGCGGCCATACCCCGCAGCGTGAAAAGGGAGGCGAGGAATTAGGAATTACCTGATAAAAAAAATCATTCTTCTTATCCCTCTGCTTTTCGGTATTACGCTTCTCACCTTTACACTCACAAAGGCGTTGCCCGGTGACCCTGTCCTGAGCATGGTAGGGGAGAGGGCACATCCGGAGACCATAGAGAAGATAAGGCGGGAACTCGGTGCAGACAGGAATATCCTCGAACAATATACGGGATATGTAACGCTCCTGTTACGCGGAGAGTTCGGCCGTTCGTATTATACAAACAGGGAAGTCTTTGAAGATATCCTCATGAAGTTTCCGAATACCCTGAAACTGGCACTGGTCGCAATGATGATTGCGGTTCCTGGAGGATTACTGATGGGTTTCATTGCCGCGGTCAAAAGAGGCAGTGTTGCCGACAGGGTCATATCCTCGCTTTCAGTCGCGGGATTGAGCATACCCGTATTCTGGAGCGGACTTATGATAATGCTGTTCTTCAGCCTGAAAATGAATCTGTTCCCGCCATCGGGGACAGGAGATATACGGTTTCTCGTACTGCCTGCCATTACCCTGTCGCTGCCTGCTGTCGGAGCATTATCAAGGATTACGAGAACCACCGTAATCGACGTGATGGCCATGCCCTGTATCACCACAGCGAGGGCAAAGGGCGTGAGTAATGTCCGGATACATATCGTCCATATATTGAAAAATGCGTTTATACCTGTAGTGACCGTCATAGGTCTCGATTTCGCGAGCTATCTGAACGGAGCTGTCCTGACAGAGACGATTTTCGGATGGGATGGCATAGGAAGATTTACCATGGAAGGAATAATCAGGAGGGACTACCCGGTGATTATGGGGTGTGTGATTACCGGTACGGTATTTTTTGTGCTCATCAATATGACAGTCGATATCATGTATCATTACCTTGACCCGAGGATAAGGCTGGATGAAAAAGGCAGGTAAGATTTCCTCAGGGATACTTCTGATGATTTTTGTGCTGTCGATATCAGCTCCTTTTATCGCAGTCCATGACCCTGACACAATCGATCTCGACAGTCTCAGGGAATCCCCGAGCCTCGAGCATCCGTTTGGCACGGACAGCAAGGGAAGGGATATTTTGTCGAGGATACTTTACGGAGGAAGGATATCAATGAGCATCGCATTTGCCGCTGCGAGTATTTCAATGGCAATCGGTCTCCTTGTCGGGCTGATATCGGGATATCTGGGCGGCAGGACCGACACCATTCTGATGGCCTTTGTGGATCTCATACTGTCTTTCCCTTCGCTCCTTCTTGCGATAGGAATATCAGTCATTTTCCCCTCGGGAATCTACACGGTGATGATTGCAATAGCGGCAGTGGGGTGGGCATCCTTTGCGAGAGTTGTAAGGGGACACATCCTTTCACTCAGGGAATCCAGTTTCGTGGAAGCCGCGGTTTCTGCAGGGTGCAGCAGGATAAGAGTAATGTTCGTGCATCTCATGCCACAGTGCATTCCCCTGATAATCGTGATGATGGGGATGAAGATAGGAGGGTATATCATTACAGAGGCATCACTGAGTTTTCTGGGGCTGGGTGCGCAGCCTCCCGCAGCAACGTGGGGATCAATGATCAACGCCAACCGGGCTTATATCACGTCAGCGCCATGGATGGTGTTTGCCCCGGGATTCATGATAGCGATCACTGCGCTGTGTTTCAATATCCTGAGCGATACACTGAGAGACGCGTATGGACTGGACCTGAGACAGAAACAATGAGAGGAATTGCCTACTTCTCCATCATCTTTTCTTCCTCTTCCTGCAACGTCTTGCATTCTATGCACATGGTCGTTACAGGACGGGCTTCAAGTCTCCGTATATCTATTTCTTCACCGCATTTCTCACATATGCCGAATATTCCGGTGTCGATCCTGTCAACGGCTTCATCAATCTTTTTCAGGAGTTTGCGTTCCCTTCCCTTAAGGCGAAGCATGAAGTTTCTGTCGATCTCCGCAGTTGCCTGATCTCCAAGATCGGGAAAAACGGTCTGTCCCGGCAGTTCGTTCAGTGCTTCCATAGCGCCGGCCAGCAGTGACTTTTTCTGATCAAGGAGGTTCTTCTTAATCTGCTGGACCATATTTTCCCTCTCGTTCAGCTTTCTTGACGTTGCTTTTGTCTTTACAGACGCTTTGACCGGTTTTTTTCCGGTTGTTTTTTTCACGGGTGTTCTTGTTTTGACAGATTTCTGTGCTGTAGTTTTGGTGCGGGATTTCCTGCTCGTTTTCACAGTTTGTTTTTTTGGCATAAAAACTCCTGTAAATAAAAGATAGTCCAATAACTTAACAGAAAAGGCGGCGCTTAGTCAATGGAATGCCGCACGAACATGTGCATTAATGCAGACTGTAAACGATGGGGATTAATATCTGCGCCTCGGCAGGTGGTACGGGAAAGGGAGAGGTGTTCCGGACTGCCTCCAGCGCACTCTGGTCAAGAAGTTCCCTGCCCGAACTCTGCTGTATCTTCATTTCTTTTACGGAACCGTTGGACAGAATCACAAAAGATACCGTAACTTTTCCTTCCCATCCGAAATGTCGCGCTATTTTCGGATATATTGCGTTTTTCTGGATCATATTCTTGATATATGAGAAATTCTCTTTCATATACGTCATTTTGCTGTTATGTGAACTGCTGGCTGAAGGAGAGCATTCGAACTGAGCTGACGATTTCGGGGATGGTGTTGCGTTCAGGGAACCTGCATACGCTGAGACTTCCGGATTATCAGCAAACGAACTGCAGGGATTCTTTGTCCGGTTATTACGAGGAAGGGAAAGATTTTCCTGTTGCTTTGCGAGAGAATCTTTTTTAATAAATGATTCGGGTTGAATCGGCATTGACGGATGAATGTGGTCGCGCTCACTGTTCCGGTCATCCTGGGGGATCACAGCTTTCCGGATCTTTTCCTGTACCGGCAAATCGAAATCTTTTTTCCCTCCGGAGAAGGTGCTTCGGGGTGTAACGGTGATTGCATTTTCGAGTGTCAGGTCAATTACGAATAATTCTTTCTTCTGGAACAAGGAATTACCTGAAAAAAGCAGCCCAAGAATGAGAAGCGAATGAACGCTGACAGACAGAAGTAATGCTATGAATTGTGCACTCATGACAGACTCACTGTACTAAAAAACCGCTGCATTTGTCTATGGCGCCGGATATGCCGAAGCGTATCTCCCCGGATACGGTAAAATACAGGCATGCAGGATATCGAAAAAGAACTTCGTCTGGCAGCAACGGGAAACAGAGACGACTTGCACTATCTGGTTTACCACCATTCGCCGAAAGTCATCGAAAAAGTTCTGCTTAACCGGAATCTCACTGAAGACCTTGTGCTCATTCTTGCCGGAAGACGCAATCTGGACAGTGAAATTCTTGAATCCATATATATGAACAAGAGATGGCGGGAAAGATACCGCATCATACTTGCGCTTTGCAGAAACCCCAGGACACCGCAAAAGATTTCTGTCTCATTGCTGAAATCACTGCGGATTTTCGACGTCTCTGATTTAACCAGGAACCATACTGTCCCCGTTGGGGTGAGAATGAAGGCCGAGGCAATGATCAATGAGAAGATGTTATCCCTTCCGTTAGGCATAAAAAAGGCGCTCGCAAAAAGGGTAAGCGGAAATGTTCTTCTGAGACTTATTGAAGACGGAATGAAAGAAGTGGTTGCATCGTGCCTGAACAGCCCCTGCATGACCGAAGGCATCGTCTGCAAGGTGCTGAACCTGAAAAAAATCGCATCCCATGTGGTCAGACAGATTGCGGAGCATCCGAAATGGGCTTTGAGGTATGACATACAATGGTCCCTTATCCGTAATAACCACGCGCCGCTCGTCAGAGTAGTACACTTCCTCCGTAACATGAAGACGCGTGATCTCGAAGAACTCTACTCATCCCCCGAAGTGCCGAAAAGTACGAAGCCGTTTATTTTCAGGGAACTCTCGGACAGGGGAAAAGCAGGATGACAGGCCGGAACCGGTATCCCTATAATATGTTACACATTAAACCTGAAATTGATGACGTCGCCGTCACTGACCTCATATGTTTTGCCTTCAAGACGCAGCAGGCCTTTTTCCCGTGCAGCCTGGATGCTGCCGGAAGCAATCAGGTTATCGAATGAGATAACCTCTGCACGTATAAATCCCCTTTTTATGTCAGTATGAACCTTCCCTGCGGCCTTCTGTGCAGGGGTGCCTTTTTTTATTGTCCATGATCTCACCTCGTTGCCTGCATAGGTAAAAAAGGATATCAGGCCGAGGCTTCTGAAACACTCGTGGACCAGTCTGCGTGATGCCGGGATATCCAGCCCCATTTCATCGAGGAACGGTTTTCTGTCCTCAGGAGTAAGCTGTGCTATTTCCATTTCGATCTTTCCGCATAATGCCAGTAAGGGAAGAGAAGGAAATCGGCCTGTGAGAGAAGACAATGTATCGGTCAGATGATTGGTGCGTACATCTTCTTCTCCAAAATTCAGCACAATAATCACGGGGACTGTTGAGAGAAACTGCAGATGACTCATCGATCGCAGCTCTTCATCAGAGAACGCCGCATCTCTTAAGGGGATGTCACGGGAGAGCGCGTCTTTGCATTTGAGGAGCAGCGATGTTTCGGATTCATCAGGCTTTTTTCCATGTTTTTGCCCTTCCTTTATACGTTCAAGACGTTTTTCAACAAGTTCCATGTCTCCGAAAATAAGTTCAAGAGCAATGGTCTCAATATCTCTCAAAGGATTGTTTTCTCCCAAGGGATGCGGTACAGAATCATCATGAAATGCCCTCACCACATGGACAATTGCATCAGAATCCTTAATCAGGTCAAATACCCTGATATTTTGTTTAAGATCGCCTTTTGTAAGGCCGACAGAATCAACACAATCCATGACTGCATGCGTGGTTTTCCTGGGAGTGAACAGCCTTGTGAGGCTGTCAAGCCTTTCATCCGGAACCTGTATGATGCCGATATGCGGTTCTCCACCAGATGTCTGATACCTTGCGGTCTCTCTGTTCTGGCCGGTAATGGCGTTGAAAATCGTGGTTTTCCCGCTGTTTGGCAGTCCGATAATCGATACTTTCATTTCAACTTCCCCCGGAAAGCGAAAACATACCGTGACCCGTCCGGAAAGGTCTATGCAGGGTACCGTATGACAGGCCTTCCGTGTTCCTCTTCTAAATTCTGCATACATTGCAGTGATATTTCAAGCCCGAATACCGCAAAAAAAACAGAGCAAGTCTGGCGATGCAATCTTAGTGTCATAGCGCGAGATTGCCACGTATCTGATCCATCCGGCCTCTCGATAAAAAGTGCATATGTATTGAAGAAATCATGGGAGGAAGCGATTCTATAATCTTCATGATGGTATCTGTGTGCCCTTTTCTGCGTACCAGGGATGGCTGACGGAGAGAATAGGGAAAAAGACGAAAAGAGTTATTCCCATGGGATGTGAAGAGCCTGAATAAATAATGCGGAAGACGTGGAGTATGATAGAATAATGATAAACAGTTTTCAGGAATTGCCATAATATGATCCCAATACCAACGTGTCAACAGGAGGAAAAATGAGTATCCGGAAATCCGACAAAGAAAGATTTGCGTCATTTATCATACTCTCGCTTGTTTCAGCAATGATGGTGTTTTTCTCTGCCATAATATCTTTTCCTGCACGTGCGGAAGACATAAAAGTATCAGAAAAACCGTCGGATATCCTCTCCAGTATCGGGGCTGCGACCGCAGGGATTGTCGATTCGGTAAGGCCTGCGGTAGTGAACATCTCCACCATGAGAACGGTGAAGATGCAGGGCGGTTATAATCCCTTTTTTGACGATCCCATGTTCAGACGTTTTTTTGGAGACCAGTTCAGGGTTCCGAAAGAACGTAAATCAGCCAACCTCGGATCAGGTGTCATCGTAGATCCGAAGGGCTATATATTAACGGCAAATCATGTTATTCAGGGCGCGGAAGAGATCAAGGTTACCCTTTCTGACAGGAGAGAGTTCACGGGGAAGATTGTAGGAAATGATGCGATGACTGATATTGGGATAATAAAAATAGAGGCAAAAAACCTTCCGACAATACAATGGGGTGACTCTGACAAGCTGAGGGTGGGAGAGACGGTACTTGCGATCGGGAGCCCGTATGGCTTAAGTCAGACCGTAACCATGGGGATTGTAAGCGCTGTCGGACGGGCCAATGTCGGCATTGCTGACTATGAGGATTTTATCCAGACTGATGCCGCAATAAACCCCGGAAACTCGGGAGGGGCTCTCGTGAATGTCAGGGGGGAACTCGTGGGAATCAATACTGCCATTTTCAGTACAAGCGGCGGTTATCAGGGGATAGGGTTTGCCGTGCCTACAAGCATGGCAAAATCAGTCATGGACAGCCTCATCAGCAAAGGAAAGGTTGTGAGGGGATGGATGGGGGTTACCATACAGCCTTTAACTCAGGAGCTTGCCAAACAATTCGGGATAGAGGATGAAAAAGGCCTGCTCGTAGGTGATGTTACGGAAGGAAGTCCGGCTGAAAAGGCCGGTATCCAGAGAGGAGATGTTATCGTCGAATTCGAAGGGAAAAAAATAGAAGACCCCAATCAGCTCAGGAATCTTGTAGCCAATACCGAGCCAGGGAAAAAAGTGAAGATGAAGATTATCAGGGAAAAAAAGACGGAAGTGAAGGTTATGACCATCACCGAACTGCCTTCGGACAAGCAGGAATTGTCGAGGGAAGAGTATAACAATCTGTTGAGCGGTGTCTATGTGCAGGACATCTCTCCGGAAATCTCGGGAAGACTCAACCTCCCCAAGAAGCTCAGGGGAGTTGTTGTTGCAAGTGTCGCGGATGACAGCCCTGCCGCGATGGTGCTCATGCAGGGGGATGTGATTCAGGAGATTAACCGGCAGAAAATAACGGGAGTGAAGGAATATGAGAAGGTTGCGTCAAGGATTAAGGCGGGACAGGACATATTGCTACTTATATTCAGAGGAGGGGCATCTGTCTTCATAACGCTCTCGGAGAAATAATGTGCGGATATTATAAAAACTCTCGAGGTGCTGAAAAAGCTGGAACTGACAGTAGAACGTCTGTATCTTTTTTATCAAAAATTGTTTACATCCGATCATGATGCCTCTGCATTCTTCCATCAACTGAGTCTTGATGAGCAATCACATGCAGAAATTATCGACTACCAGATCAGGATTATCAGGAAAAACAGGGGCCTTTTTAAAGATGTTGAGTATGACATTGAGACTCCTGCTCAGATGATATCTGACATTGAGAAATTGGTCAGCAAGAGAGAACATTTTGAGAAGATAAGAACCATGGCTGAGAGCAGGGGATACCTGGTATAGAGAAAACTGCATCAGGAAATTCAGAGTGTTTCCCGTCTCAGCAGACATCGTTATCGCATGGAGCTGCAATAGTCCTCCACGGTGCTGTAACTGATTAAAATTAATGGATAATATTCCTTCATAACTTTTTCATATTCTCTTCGCAATTTCTTCATAATGTTTATGTAATTTAATAAGAAAAAGAAAGCAACGGAAAGGAGAAGAATGCTACTCAGAAAGAGGCCGCTGATCATCGCAGCAGTATTTGCCGTATTTGGAATCATTGTCGGGCTTGTCATGTCGTCGAATTTCGGCTTCCATGTGAAGGGGTATACCGATGACTCAAAAATAACGGAGAAATCGGTTCAGCTGCTTTCGAGAACCAACCAGGCGATGGCAGAGCTTGTCGCGGTTGTGAAGCCGTCGGTTGTCAATATCGCGTCAGTAAGAAAGGTGAAAAGCGGAGGAGTTCCCTCACCATTTACGAATGATCCTTTTTTCAGAAGATTTTTCGGGGATAATTTTGGTCCTCCCGAAAAACAGAAGGAATTCAAGAAGTCAGGTCAGGGTTCAGGAGTTATCGTGGACAAGGAAGGATATATCCTTACCAATAACCACGTTGTAAGGGGTGCTGACGAAATTAAGGTAACATTGTCAGACCAGAGAGAATTCAGGGGCAAAGTGATAGGAGCAGACCCCAAGACCGATCTGGCTGTGATTAAGATTGATTCTGACAATCTGCCGGTGATTGCCATGGGAGATTCTGACAGGCTGAAGGTTGGAGAAACTGTTCTCGCTGTGGGAAATCCCTACGGTCTGAGCCATACGGTTACTTCAGGGATAGTAAGTGCCACGGGACGGGCCAATGTGGGAATTGCTGATTATGAGGATTTTATCCAGACAGACGCTCCCATCAATCCGGGAAATTCGGGCGGAGCGCTTGTCAACATAAAAGGTGAACTCATAGGGATTAACACAGCGATATTCAGCACTACCGGTGGCTACCAGGGCATAGGTTTTTCGATCCCGAGCAATATGGCAAAAAATGTAATGGAGAGCCTGATTGCGCACGGAAAAGTTGTCAGGGGATGGCTCGGGGTCACCATACAGCCGTTAACTCAGGAACTTGTAAGGCAGTTTCATCTGAAAGATGACAAGGGCGTTCTTGTAGGCGATGTGAACGAGGAAAGTCCTGCGCAAAAAGCGGGTATCCTGAGGGGTGATGTGATCATTGAATACGACGGCAGAAAGGTTGATGGTGTGGTCGGTCTCAGAAATATGGTCGCAGGGACGGTGCCTGAACGTGAGGTCAGGATCCAGCTTCTGCGGGACGGAAAACCTCAGGCGGTTGAGGTAAGAATAACAGAGATGAGTGCTGAACCACAGAAACTGGCCGGGACATTCGAGAATCAGCTGAAGGGGGTAGTTGTCCGGGATCTTACACCATCAATGAAGAAGACCCTTGATATCCCGAACCGTATTAACGGAGTTCTGATAGCTGATATTGCAGACGAAAGTCCTGCAGATGATATGCTCAGAAAAAACGATGTCATCATGGAAATCAACAGGACAGGAATCGCGGACACCAGAGAGTATGAAAGGGCGCTATCGAAAATCAGGTCTGATGAGAATATCCTTCTCCTCGTGTTCAGGCAGAACTCAACCTTCTATGTAACTCTTTCATCGCAGTAGGAAGTTTGATGGCTGAAAAAGCAGCAACACAACATATCAGAAAAAGGTGGTGAAAAAATGAAAGTCCATAAATGCATGCAGTGTGACAACAAGACGCACCAGAAAGACGGTATTTGCGTTTCATGCAGGCTGGGCATCACGCAGATGTATACGGAACTTGCAGAACTGATGAAAAAGGACAAGAAATATACCCTGCGTACCCGCAAAACCTGCAGCTAACACAGGTTCTCCCCTCCTTACATTCAGTCCCCCTCCTGTCAAAAGGAGGGGGACTGAATTTCTCTCCCGATCGCATCCCGAAGGCTTTGCAGGCATACGAGAAACTTTTTTGTGATATGAATCACATAAAAAAATTGTGATTGCCTTTAGACTGTTAATAAGGGATGTTTTTTCTTTTTCTAAAATGACATCATTCTATACAAACAAATACGAACGTGCGTTTCTTGATTGCAGGATTGAATATGTGTTCGATATGCAGTGCGGCGATACGTACGAGGGAATCATTGACAATATCAGCGAAGCAGGGTTCTGCCTTGTAACACAGACTCCCCTGCACGAGGGACAGGAAATCACCATAAGAAGCATACTGTATTTTCCTTCTCAAACGGCGGTTGTGTGCTGGGTTACGCAGGATGAGAATGATTGTTACAGGGCGGGAATGAAATTCATTTAATTTTCCCCGGATTCAGCAGACCGATTCTTTTCATGACTTCCGTGAGAGGTATCTTCAGTTTCCTGGCTGCCTTTTTGCAGTCTTCGTACTCAGGAATCATTTTTGTAATGTCCCTGCCGTCTCCGGAGAGCTTGACCCTTATCTTTCCAAATTCGGTGTCAATTACTCTGATTGCACGGTCAAGGATTTTTCTTTCTGTTTCATGAAATCTCAGTCCGAGAGTCGGTGTTTCCGAGAAGATGATTTTTACGAGTGTTTCCAGACGTTCCCTGTGACAGAGAGCGGTCAGTTTCGTACCGGGCCTGGATTTTTTCATGATGATCTGTGTGAGGAAGACGTCAAGAGCCCCAGCCTTGTAGAGAAGCTCCATGACATATTCAAAAATCTGGGGATTCATGTCATCAATATTGGTTTCGATCACCATGATGCTGTCCCCGTTGCTGTTATCATGTGCTGAATGCATATTGCCTATCATGATTCTCAGTATGTTCGGCCAGTCACTGAAATTCCTGCTTCCGGCACCCAACGCCAAACTTGAAATTTCCATGTCGGGCATGTTGCCGAAGCCTGAGCAAATCTCTCTGATGATCGCGGCTCCTGTGGGGGTAGTCAGTTCACAAGGGACACCCCTGGAAAATACTGGCACTTTTTTCAGGATCTCTGCGGTAGCAGGGGCGGGTACCGGAAGCATGCCGGTCTCGGTACTGACCATACCGCTTCCGAGATTGAGCGGGGATGAAAAAACTTTTTCTATGCCGAGCATATTCAGGCCGATCACTGTTCCGAAAATATCTATCAGGCAGTCGACAGAGCCGAGCTCATGCAGATGAACGCGATTGAATGCTACGCCATGGACCTTTGCCTCTGCGGTGAAAAGTCTTTTGAAAATCCTGAGACCCTTCAGCTTAATCTCATTTGAGAGAGACGATGAAAGGACGGTTTTTTCGACATCTTTCCAGCTTCTGATGACTTTTTGAACGCGTCCTGCTGCCGGGCGGAAGGTGACATCGACCTTGGTTGCGGCAAGGTGCGATCGCATTACTCTCCCGGACGTCAGACGGTAACCACTCAAAGGGATTTTTTTCAGTTCCCTGTTCAGATCCCTTAAAGGCAATCCTGCGTCAATTAATGCGCCGAGGCACATGTCTCCGCTTATTCCTGAAAAACAGTCGAAATATGCTGCTTTCAAAACAGATCTCCCTCCTGACGATGCTATTTTACCATCAAGCCGGAGCTTTTTTTACATTTCCGGGTTATTGCTTGACAAAAGATGTCCTTTGTAAGTTAATAAAAGAAAACACTCAGTTTTCTCCGGGGGAGAGATGACAGCCAACCCGCATATCCTGAAAGACGGTAATCATATCGCTGTTGTAGGTGGCGGTCCCTCTGGTTCCTTTTTCAGCATCTTTGTGCTAAAAATGGCAAAGATTATGGGAAAAGAGTTTCATATAACTGTCTTCGAGCCAAAGGATTTTACAAAAGAAGGCCCTCTCGGCTGCAACAGATGTGGCGGTATAATCTCCGAACTCCTCGTGCAGATGCTTGCAGTCGAGGGAATCAATCTTCCTGATTCCGTCGTTCAGCGAGGGATCAATGCCTACAGACTGCATACCAATGAAGGATCTGTTGATATTGCCACACCTGCCCATGAGAAAACAATCGCAACTGTATATCGCGGGGGAGGTCCCAGGGGAACCGCGGGAACACATAAAGAGAGCTTCGACAAATTTCTTCTTGATCTTGCGATAAAAGAGGGCGCTGTACATGAGGCGGTAAGAATAGACAGGATTGCATATACCGAGAAAGGGGCGGAATTATTTGCGAAAGAACAGAAGCTATGTGAGACGGATCTGCTGGTAGGCACGATCGGGATAAAGAGCCGGACATCCGAAGTCTTCGAAGCAATGGAATTCGGGTACAGAAGACCTGTTACCACTACTGCTTCAATAGCAGAAATAAGCATGGACGAGGCAGTCATTGCTGAATGTCTCGGGAATTCTGTGCATCTTTTTCTCCTCCCGGTCAGTAACATAAAATTTGCTGCAATGATTCCGAAGGATACGTATGTGACGGTGTGTATACTGGGAGAAGCTTTGGGAACGGAAACGGTAAGTGATTTTCTTGCACACCCGGTTGTCGGAGCGGTACTGCCTGACAGGGATCAATACTCCATTGAGTGCCGGTGTTTGCCGCTGATGAATGTGGGGGCGCCGAAAACGCCTTTTCATGAGAGAGTAGTAATATGCGGCGATGCAGGCTCAACAAGGCTCTTTAAGGACGGTCTTGGTGCCTCTTATATAATGGGGAAAGCAGCTGCAAAGACTGTGGTGTTTCATGGTGCGGGCAAGAGTGATTTCCAAAGGGAGTATTATCCGGTATACAAGAGCCTGATCGTTGATAACCGTTACGGAAGATTCCTTTTTAGAGTCACAGATATTGTAAAAAATCATTCATTGCTGACAAAAGGCATGCTGGAAGTTGTAAGAAAGGAACAAGCCGAGGCAGAGAAACCGGCGGTATTAAGTTCGATCCTCTGGGACATGTTTACCGGGAACGAGCGTTACAGGAATATATTCATGAGGTCTCTGCACGTTCCCATGTTTTATGACCTGCTGAAAGGAATAGCAAGAGTATAAAACAGGAGGAAAGATGACAGAAGGGGAACTTGGCAAAAAATATCAGGACGGCCAGATCATTTTCAAAGAGGGTGATGCCGGGGATAAAATGTATGCAATACAGGCGGGAGGAGTAAAAATAATGAAAAAGACCCATTCCGGCGAAGTGGCTATCGCGGTTCTTGGAACAGGGGAAATATTCGGAGAAATGGCCCTGTTCGACAAAATGCCCCGCTCTGCGACTGCGGTTGCCTCCGGTGAAACCAGGATCCTCACCATAGACAAGACCAAGCTTTTTCAGACAATAAGCAGAGACCCGACCCTTGTGTTCAAGATTATTGAATCAATGAGCCAGAGGATAAGGAAACTTGACGAAGAATTCTCGAAGCTGAAGAAGAACAAAATAGATATTCTGAGAATATTTTCGAATCTCGAAGAGACGTGCGTGTTTATTCTGGAGGAGGCGAGAAGTTTCATCAGGGCTGACAATGGTTCCATCATGCTCTATGATGAGGGGATTCAAAGGCTCACGATCAGGTCTGCATTCGGCACGGACTGGGAGCCGAAGATAGTCATGGGGATAGGGGAAGGAGTTGCCGGAGATGTGTTGCGAACTGGCAAATCTGAACTTATCAATAACGTTTCGATGGACCCGAGGTTTAAGTCAGGAGCAGCCAGTATTACGTCCGTATTGTGTGTTCCGCTTAAGGGGAAGAGTCAGAATCCTGGCGTGATCAACATGAGCAGAAGTTCCGAGATATTATTCACTCTCGAGGATCTGAAATTGCTGAGGTCGATAGCAATGTATGCGTCGATTGCCATTGAAAATGCCCTGAACTTTTCGAAACTCAACAATGCAACCGATGAAATTCTGAGACACGCAACGTTGCTGGACATGTGCAATCTGTAACAGTCTGCTGTTTGCTTTTTTTCCTGCAAATGTGACCAATCTGTAATTTCCCCTGTGGTAGAGTGTAAATAAAGAAAAAGGACTCATCGATGTACGAGAAAATGCTCAGGGCACTTCTCCTTGATGATATAAAGGAAAAGGCAGATAGCCGGGATAAAGGGCAGCCCCTGAAGCAACTCTCTTCAAAAGAATGAGCCAATGTGTCTCTTGTTTTTCATGCAGCAATAGTATATGATTTGATACAAATAATGGAATAGTATTTGACTGGCTTTTTATCCTGTGGGGGGAGCCATGTTAAAGGAGTTCATAAAGGAACGCCTTGTAAAGGCTTTCATTGTAGGAGCCATAATCGGCATGGCCGGGATAGGAATTAACCTGTTCCCTGCAGGAACTGCACTTGAGGAAAATTTCGGCCTTGACCTGCTGTTCACAATGAGAGGAACAAGGGTGCCTCCTGAAGATGTTGTTATTGTGAGCATAGATAAGGAGTCGGCTGACAGACTCGACCTGCCTGAAGATCCCAGAAAATGGCCACGATTCCTCCATGCAAAGCTCATTGATGTGATAACTGCTGCAGGAGCAGCAGTTATTGTCTTCGATGTGAATTTTTCCGAGCCACGCTCGTCCCAGGAGGATAATAAACTTGCCGATGCAATGAGGAGATCCGGCAATACGGTACTTTGTGAGTTCATGCAGATAGAAAATGTTCCCATAGACAATAAAACAGGCTCCACATACGGAGAAATGAATATTGCAAAAGTGGTGCCCCCGATACCGTCTCTTGCCCGGGCAGCATTTGCACGTGCCCCTTTCCCCCTTCCCAAAATATCAAATAAAGTCAGTCAATACTGGACATTCATGACATCAGCGGGAGACAAGCCCACGCTGCCCGTAGTCAGTTTCCAGATATTTGTCATGCAATATCACGTGGACTTTATTCGTCTTATGGATCGTGTCAATGCATATCATGCGGAAAAGCTCCGGCAAAGCCATAAGGATTTTGTGAAAAACCGGGGGATTGAAAAAGTCATACGTGATATCCGCCACATCTTTCAGGGAGATCCTCACATTGGTGCAGAAATGGTGAAAGAGCTGGAAAGTTCAAGAATACCATTTGATAATAAAACAAAGCATGCCGTGCTGCATTCTCTCATTACCCTCTATAAGGGAAATTCTCACAGCCAGTATCTGAACTTCTACGGGCCTGCACGGACTATTACGACCTTGCCGTATTACATGGTATTGCAGCATGGTCTGCCCCCGGGAATACCTTGCCGGTGAATCTGAAGGGAAAAGCGGTATTTGTCGGTCTTTCACAGCTGTCGCCAATAGATCAGAAAGAGAGCTTTTACACCGTATATTCGGAAAAACATGGTCTCGATATCAGCGGTATTGAAATTGCAGCTACGGCATTTGCCAATCTGCTGGAGAACAGGCCTGTGCAACCAATTGATTTCCGGGTCTATCTTGGAGTAATTTTTGTGTGGGGAATTGTGATCGGCTTTATCTGTAAAAGGTTTAGCACTACTGCAGCATTTTTCAGTATGACGGGATTGGTTACCGTATATCTCATATTTGCCATTTTCCAGTTTAAGAGCCGGGGCATCTGGTACCCTGTGATTACCCCCTGCGTTTTGCAGACAACGCTGGCACTCTTCAGCGGTGTTTTATGGAATTACATAGAAGTGAAACAGGAAAGGCAGAATATCAAAAAGGCTTTCGGTTATTATCTCCCGAACGACGTTGTTGAAAGGCTGCTGACGGATATTGACGGAATCCATGACAGTCATCAGGTTGTCTACGGGATATGCATGTCTACAGATGCCGAACAGTATTCATTTCTTTCAGAAGTAATGGAACCTAAAGAGCTGGGAAATTTTATGAACAGGTACTATGAGCTTATATTCAAACCGATAAGACAGCACGGAGGGATTGTCTCAGATGTGGTCGGAGATTCTGTGCTTGCAATATGGGTGTCAGCCAAGCCGGAAATTGTTCTCAGGAAAGAGGCATGTATTGCGGCACTCGACATCCAGAGGACCATATATAATTTTAACAGGACGTCTCAGACACACATGCTCCCCACACGCATCGGCCTGCATTCCGGAAAGATACTTCTCGGCAATATAGGGGCATTCGATCATTACGAATACAGACCGGTCGGGGACATCGTCAATACCGCAAGCCGTCTGGAGGGTCTTAACAAATATTTAGGTACCCAGGTGCTTGTAACGCGGGACGTGGTAAGTCAGCTGGATGGATTTTATACAAGGGGACTCGGAGAATTCAAACTTGCGGGAAAAACAAAACCTGTTGAGGTTTATGAGTTGATCTGCAGGGAAGAAGAGGTGACTGAAAAGCAGAGAAGGGCAGGTGAAATCTTCCAGCAGGCAATAAGGGCTTTCAGAAATCAGTCTTGGGACAGGGCTATTAATCTTTTCAAAGAACACATGGATTATCTCGGCGATGATGGACCGTCGCAATTTTTTGTGCAAATGTGCCGTGATAAAAGGGAAGTGGCAAAGAAGGAGTTATGGGATGGTGTAGTCGAAATAGGCAGGAAATAATTACCAGCATTTAGTTTCAGATAAAAAGGGAGAGGAGAATATCATGAAACGTGCCAGCATCATACTTGTTTTCATCGCTGTTCCGCTGTTGTATCTTGTGCTGCCTCATAGTGCATCTGCACATACATGCGAGAAGTGGATAGCAAAAGCAGTATCAGTCCAGGGAGATGTGCAGACTCTGAAAGAGGGTGAAACCCAGTGGCTTTCAGTAAAAATGCAGGATACCTTCTGTACGGGTGATATGATCAGGGTGATGGAACAGGGCAGAGCTGCTGTTGTTTTGTGGAACGGGGTTATTATGCGGTTTGATCAGAATACCACGGTCACGTTCAACGGGGTAGAAAATGAGAATACCTCTCTGATAGACATACTGAAAGGAGTGGTAAATTTTTTCAGCAGGTGGCCAAGATCACTTAATATCACTACACCTTTTGTAAACGGTATTGTTGAAGGAACAGAATTTCTTGCAAAAGTCGGAAGTGACAATACAGTGCTGTCAGTATTTGAAGGAAAGGTGCTGGCAACAAACAAGGCTGGAAGTTTGACGCTTACATCAGGACAGACCGCGGTTGCCGCACATGATCAGCCCCCGGTTCTGCAAACAGTTGTTCGTCCGCGGGATGCGGTGCAGTGGGCGCTCTATTACCCTCCTGTTATATACATTCGTGAGGAGAAATTGCGGGAGGATGATCCGCGACATATGACCCAGCGCGCGTCATCGCTGCTGCATGTAGGACGGGTTGATGAAGCAAAAGCTGAAATCGGGCGCGCCCTGAACGCAGATCCGGGAAACAGCCTGGCATTTGCGCTTCAGTCCGTAATTGCCACAGTACAGAATGAAAAGGAAAAGGCGCTCAGTCTCGCGAAACAGGCGGTTGAAGCTGACAAAAAATCTGCTGCCGCATATATTTCACTGTCCTATGCACGACAGGCACATTTCGATCTTGAAGGTTCACTGATAAGTCTCCAGGAAGCGGTTAAAGCCGAACCTGAAAACGCCATTGCGTGGGCAAGGTTGTCAGAAATCCGTCTTTCTTTCGGTGAAATTGATAAAGCAGTGAAGGCGGCAGACAAAGCTTTTGAACTTAATCCGCATATTGCACGTACACATACTGTTCGCGGCTTTGCGTATCTGACTCAGGTGAAGATAAGAGAGTCCATGGAACTTTTCGAAAAGGCGATTCTACTTGATCAGGCAGATCCCCTGCCGAGGCTCGGACTCGGATTGGCAAATATCCGCAAGGGATGCCTGCAGGAGGGAAGAAGGCAGATAGAGATTGCAGTGAGTCTGGATCCTGACAACTCACTCATCAGGAGCTATCTCGGCAAAGCATACTACGAGGAGAAACAGGATAGAATGTCAGAAGACCAGTATGCAATGGCGAAGGAATTCGATCCGCGGGACCCCACGCCATTTTTCTATGATGCGATCAGGAAACAGAGCATCAATTGTCCGGTCGAAGCATTGCATGATATGCAGAAGGCAATTGAACTGAACGACAACCGGGCGGTCTACCGCTCCAGGATGCTGCTCGATGCAGACCTTGCTGCAAGGAGTGCAAGCCTTGCAAGGATTTACAGTGACCTTGGGTTCGAACAGCTTGCACTGGTTGAAGGTTGGAAGTCTGTCAATAATGATTCTGCCGATTTTTCCGGCCACAGGTTTCTTGCGGACACCTATTCGGCATTGCCGCGACATGAGATTGCACGCGTGAGTGAACTGCTCCAGTCCCAACTGCTTCAACCGATAAACATCATACCTGTTCAGCCTCGTCTTGCTGAAAGTGACCTGAGGATACTCGAAGGTGCGGGACCTTCAGACCTTTCTTTTAATGAGTTCAATCCGTTGTTCAACCGGAACGGGGTTGGTGTCCAGATGAGCAGCATAATTGGTGAGAACAAGACATTCGGAGATGAAATCGTGGTATCGGCTGTTCATGGAAAGTTATCCTTAAGCGCGGGACAATTTCATTATGAGACGGAAGGATGGCGCGAGAATAACGACCAGCAGCAGAATATTTCCAATATATTTGCTCAGGTTGAGCTTTCTGCCAAGACAAGCATTCAGGCTGAATTCAGAATGAAAAACATAAAGAGCGGGGACCTTGACGTCTTTTTTGACCCGGATAGATTTGTCCCAGATTGGCGGTATCAAGAAGAGAAAAATTCTCTGCGCTTCGGTTTGCATCATAATATTACGCCTGGCTCTGACTTAATCGCATCGTTGATTTATCTGGACGGAGACTATGAGTTCCTCATGACAGGATATGAAGGCGATATTGATGAAAAAGGTTATTTGGGAGAGATACAACATCTTTATAATACTGAGAGATTCAGTCTCATTACCGGAGCTGGATATTATAATGAAGACCGTAAGGATAAGGAAAGTATGCCTGAATTTGATTACTCTTCTTCCACAGAAAACAAACCCAGTCATAAAAACCTTTACATGTATGCCAAAATCAATGTGCTCACAAATTTAACCCTAACTGTCGGTGCAAGCGCTGATTTTCTCAAAGGCTGGAATGCAGCCCAAAAAATAGAGAAAGATCAGCTTAATCCGAAATTCGGGATAGCCTGGAATCCTCTCGTAAATACTACGCTGAGAATGGCAGTCTTCAGAACACTTAACAGGGCGATAATAACAGACCAGACGATTGAGCCCACTCAGGTCTCAGGATTCAATCAGTTCTATGACGATACCGAAGGAGCGGAAGCATGGCGTTATGGCATCGGTTTGGATCAGAAGTTCTCTTCCAGGCTGTATGGTGGTGCCGAGTTTTCGAAACGGGAGCTGGAAGTTCCGGGGGTTACATATGGTGCAACAGGAACAAGACTTATCGAAGGTGAGTGGGACGAGCAGCTTGGAAGGGCGTATCTGTACTGGACACCCCATGGATGGGTTTCATTAAGCACGGAATACCAGTATGAGCGCTTCGAGATGCCTGAGGACTTTGCTGCTCGGATGTTTACGGAGCTGAATACCCACAGGGTCAAGTTTGGAATGAACGTTTTTCATCCATCGGGTATCAGCGTCAAACTAAATCCTATATATGTGAATCAGCATGGAGATTTTATGAAATTCAATCCGGAAACATTCGAAACGTATTTCGAATCTGACAAGGATACTTTCTGGGTTTTTGATGCTTCTGTGAGTTACAGGTTTCCCAAAAGGAGGGGTATGCTCACACTGGCTGCCAAAAACCTGTTCGACGAGGATTTCAAATTTCAGGACACTGATCCGAGAAACCCGAGGATATGGCCGGACCGTTTGATATACGGAAAAATCACCCTTGTATTTTAGGGGCAATACCGGAAAGGAGGTGAAATTTTACCGCAATAAGTTGCAGTCGAATTCATAACGATTCAAAGGGGGGATATTATGAAAGACAGAGCAAGTTTGATAGTATATTTAAATGAGGCTGGTGAGGTCATTCATGTAAGAAATGTCGATCTTTCGGAAGTGGAATATGATAAGGAAGAACGGGACAGGAACAGGACTATGATCGGGGCAAGAATATTTACGCCGAACGGCTGCTGCTGGAGACTCACACCAACTGGATGGAAGTGTTTGCCCTGTTAAGAGTATTGGTAAAAACATCAACAGGCCGTCTACTGTCTGGCCTGTTGATGAATATTCGAAAATAAGAAATATTTTCTATAAGACATACGAAAAGTGGCAGTTTCCCAAGGAATTTGCCGGTATCGCTCCAGACAGAATCACAAGTCATTGATTCATCAGGATCACGAATTCTGAACTCAAGAAGTGTCAACCCGCCCGTCCTGATTTTGAGATAGGTTCCTGATAACGCTGGAGACAAGGCAGATGCTGAATACCCTATTGCACGCAATCCTCCTGACTGTATCATATGGAGTATTTCACGGAACAACTCTGGATAAGCCGGAATGACAGTGCAGAAAAAGTATGTCTGCTGTTCATGAAATCAATGACGGAGAGCAGTAAATGGAAACCATAACTATACATTACCTTTTCACATTGCCGAATGGAAAGCAGGAAGTGATGGAAATACTTCTTGATGCCGAGACTCTCGACTTAATGAATAAAATCCCTGAAAGTCTTCCTGAATGGACCATGCTTGATTACCATCAGTGCTCCAACTGTCTTCTTGCTCTCGATACGCATAAAAACTGTCCCATAGCGGTTCACTTTGTAAAACTCCTTGAAATATTCGAAAGCCTCTTGTCGTTTGATACAATTCATGTCGATATTTTTACTGCTCAGCGTGTTACTACCATGGATACAAGTGCCCAGAAAGGCGCCAGTTCCTTAATGGGACTTATTATGGCGACAAGCGGCTGTCCACACATGGCGTTCTTCAAGCCCATGGCACGTTTTCACCTGCCCCTTTCGAGTGCGGAAGAGACAGTATATCGTGCTGCATCGATGTATCTGCTTGCTCAGTATTTCCGGAAAAAGGAAGGGCTGAAAATAGATCTTGAGCTTAATGGACTCAAGGAACTGTACAGAAACATACATATAATTAATAAATCCATGTCAGGGCGCCTTCGTGACAGGTACAAAAAAGATGTCGGACCGAATTCCCTCACGATCCTTGATTCCTTTGCACAAACTCTCACCATGGTAATCGAGGAACAGCTTGATGAGCTGCGGTATCTCTTCAGACCATATCTCCTTGAACCCTGAATGCACAAAAGACAGAAAACCTTTTTCCAGAAGCGTATACCCAATCTGTGACTAATCCGTAAGCAGTCTTGTGATAAATTTACACAAGGGAGGTAGCATGCATCATGCAGCATCCTCTGGTCGAAATGTCCGGCCAGAGGTCTCTCTCTCAAAGCGGGGCAGGTAATCATTATCTGCCCCGTGGAAATACATCATTTCAGGTGACACGCCTTCAATTGTTGCTGAAAATAGCCAGCCTCAGCAGTATCCATGCCCCTGTGATATCCATTGACAGGGAAAACAGTGTGTGATATTTTTTACACATGTCGGTTGTTTGCGTTGTCTCAGGTTCTCCGGAAAGAAACCAAAGAGAGCCAGGTGAGCATGACGGATTAAGGATACCACGGGAAAGACTATTTTTCTGCTCCAACTGATTGGGGGAACACCTTGGGGTGAAAAAGGCGTACATTTCTGGCAAAGAACCCGTAGTTTTTAAAATCACAAAGCCACATATTGAAGGGATATTCGTCCGGGATAGACTATTCGATGTAATCGAAAAAGCAAGGGAATTCCCTGTACTTTTCGTAACAAGCCCTCCCGGTTCCGGAAAGACAATACTTGTATCAAGCTATCTTGAATCTCATAAATTGCCTTTTATTTGGTATAGGGTCGACGAAGGAGATGAAGATATCGCAACCTTCTTTTTTTATATGGGACTTGCGATAAAAAGGGCATTTCCTGCGAAGCGCTTCTCTTTGCCCATATTTTCACCTGAATATACGGGAAGCGCATCTGTTTTTTCGAAGCGTTATTTTGAGCATATCTTTAGCAGGGTCGCCCCTCCTTTCATGATTGTTCTGGATAATTTTCAGGCAATTCCCGATGATTCTCAGTTCCAGGAAATTTTGTGCCATATATTTGATGAAATTCCTGAAGGGATCAACATAACCGTTATCAGCAGAAAAGGCGTCCCGGCTTCATTTGCAGCTCTGCAGGTGAATAAAAGAATCTGTCCTGTTGACTGGAGTCACATCCGTTTCTCATACGATGAAGTGAAGGCTTTTGTAACGCAGAAGGCAGGGGAGATATCTGATGAGCACATTCATTTCCTGTATCAGAAGACCGATGGCTGGGCGGCGGGTCTTGTCCTGATGCTTGAAAGCCTGAGGAAAGAGAAATTTGCATATACGGGATTGAATCATCTGTCATTTGGCAATATATTTGACTATTTTGCACATGAGACTTTCCGGGAACTTGACAAAGCTACGCGTATGTTTCTTCTGAAGACTTCATGCATGCATGTACTGACAGCTGATACTGCGGACAAACTCACCGGTCTCGGCAATTCTGAAAGAATACTGAACAATCTTAATAGAAACCATTATTTTACCGAAATATATCCGCAGGAACGGTCGGTATATTATTATCATCCTCTTTTCAGGGAATTTCTCCAGTCAAGAGCCAAAGAAGTATTTCCCCATGAAGAAATTCTGGGCATAAAGCAGCATGCAGCGGTTCTTCTGGAGGATTCCGGAAGAATGGAAGACGCAATCGGTCTTTTCAGGGAGTCAGGAGATATTGAAGGAATTGTCCGTATTATTCAGAAATGGGCTGGAACGCTGGTAGAGCAGGGCAGGTACCAGACACTTTCCAACTGGCTGGAATATCTCCCAAAAGATGTACTCTCAGATAATCCGGGGATTCTCTACTGGATGGGCGTGTGTCGTTTGCCCTTCAATCCGGCCGAAAGCCAGATCCACTTTGAGGTTGCGTTTCACAAATTCAACAAAAGGAATAAAGGTCCGGAAACATTCCTCTCATGGGCAGGAGTTGTTGATTCCATCATGTATGGTCATGAGGGTCTGAAATCGCTTGACCGATGGTTTCCCGTCATTGATGATCTGACCAAAAAATACAGGAATTTTCATGATGACCATGTCGAGTCAGGGATATTGTGCAGCCTTGTCAGAGCGCTCTCTCTCAGGCGGCCGGCGAAATCCAGAATGGAAATGTGGGCAGACCGTATACAAACATTTATTCAGGAGAGCAGGGATGTTTCTGTAAAAATCAGTGCTCTGACAACGCTGGGATGCTATTTCTACAGTGAAGGTAATTTCCAGAAAATGAACATTGTCCTTGAATCCCTGCATGAATTAATCAAACGACGAGAAGTGTCTCCTGTGACCAGATTAAACGTTGAATGGTTGAAAGCAGCATACTTCAATGTGATGTCGCAGCATGATGAGTGTCGGAGGGTCGTGTCCGGAGGCCTGGAACTGGCTGCCGCACTCAAGATTTACGTCATGGAGAGCATGCTTCTTGGACATGGTGTCCTTAGTTCGCTGAAGAATGAAGATTTCGAAACTGCACATGAATATCTGAAGAGAATGGCGTATGAATTAAGCTTCTTAAAGACATGGGAGGCGAGTTTCTATCATTATTGTTCTGCCTGGGAGGCATTGTACAGGAATAATCTCGCCCAGGCTCTCACTCATTCCGAACATTGCCTGAGATTGTGTGAACACGCGGGCAATCCCTGGACAATGTCATGTGCACATCTGCTTGCCGCGAACGTATCTTTTGTTTTTGAGGAGATAAAACAGGCTTTCTGTCATATCAGACAGGCTTTTTCGATCGGGAAACGCAGCGGGAACGAATTCACTCCTTACATATGCCACTTAACAGAGGCATATTTTCTCTTCAAACAGGGCAAGGAGGGTCTGGCAATAAAAGCTGTGCGAAGGGGCTTGAAAAAGGGAAGAGAAAAGGGTTTTGTCAGTCTTTTTATGTCTGTTAAGGGAGTGATGGAAACTATTTCTTCAAAGGCGCTTGAGCATGAAATAGAAGTTCCGTATGTGAAATCACTGATATGCAGCAATAGAATTCTTCCGGATACCACTTCTCTGGAAAATGAGCATTGGCCATGGCCTTTGAAGATATTTACCCTTGGACGGTTCGGAATACAAAAAAATGGATCTGTGCTGCGTTTTTCAGGCAAGGTTCAGCAGAGACCATTGGCGATGCTCAAGGCCCTGATAGCTTTTGGAGGAAGAGAAGTCCCGGAGGACAGGATCATCGACATCCTCTGGCCCGAATCAGACGGAGATGCTGCACATAGTGCGTTTACCACAACCCTTCACCGCCTGCGCCAGCTTCTCGGGGTTGAGCAGGCAGTGGTGTTTCACGAAGGAAAAGTATTCCTTGACCCGCGGTATTGCTGGGTGGATACGTGGGCGTTTGAGAGGATTCTCGGAAAAGTTGATGCGTCATGGGACTCGGTATTTTCAGAGGGAAAAAAGGGGGATTCCAATCTCATTGAACTTGCCGAGAAAGCGGTAAGGATGTATTCCGGTGCGTTTCTTCCGGGCGACCGTGAGTCGTGGATGATATCAATACGCGAGAGATTGCGAAATAAATATCTGCGAAACATCAGCAGGCTGGGAATGTACTGGGAGACGACCGGCAAAATGGAAAAGGCAGTCGAATGTTATCACAAAGGACTGGAAGTGGATGATCTTGCGGAGGAATTCTACCAGCGCCTTATGAAGTGTTACCGGAGGATGGGGAGGCGATCGGAAGCGATCGGTGTGTATAAACGGTGTTTTCAGGTTCTTGATTCCGTGCTCGGGATTGAACCGTCACCTGAAACAGAAGCACTTATAAGACCCCTTATGCGCAAAATGGAATGAATGCATGATCCCTGTAGAATGTCATCATTGTCTGTCTGTTCGCAGATTATCCTCTATGTGTGACTCATCCGTGACCTTCCATATGATAAAGAAATACACACTATGGCTTATTCCAGCAGGAATGAGATAAAGGGGGAGATGTTCAGTGCAAACGAAGCAAAACAAGGAGGACAAAAATGTCTGTCAATCATGAAGCAAGAAGATTACTCTCTGTCATCCTCGTATCCGTTGCGGTGATCTTGTCGGGTATGGCATATGTGCACGCAGATTCATCTGTATCTGTAATATCAGGAAGGCTGGCAGCGAAATATGACAGCCAGAACGGTACCGTAACAGCCATGGTAGCGGGATATTGCGAGAGCCAGCCGGTGACAATAGGCCCCTCAACATGGAAAATTGCAGAATGGGAGTTTGCCAACATGAATGCTGCAGACATTGCAAGAACCCTGTGTGGAGAAAATCATACCCTGCAGCGGGTAACGAAATCCTCCAATAACGGAAGGGAAATTGTCGCTGATATTGTCATGGTAAAAAATAAACCGGAGGGTCTGGCTGGACGATAACCCGGACAGAAAAAAGATGAATAATCGCGGCTCAATACGTTTTTTCTTTCCGGTATTACGTGGATGTATTCCTGGTATTATAAAGTGATGCTTCACGAACCCTCATAATCTGAGACACGAAGAATACCAGAGCATATACTGTGTCACTGCGTGTTCCTGGTTTTGCGTGTACGGCCTTTTTTGCGCAGTGTCTGCGTACAAGTCGTATACAAGGGTGCAGAGTAACTCTGCATGGTATTATCTGAAAGGTAAGGAATGCAAAAGAAGCGATGAGAATCAGGGTTATCGGATGTTCGGGTGCTGAATTTCCCGGACACAACGCTCCCAGTTTTGTGCTTGATGATGAAATAGTATTCGATGCGGGGAGTATTACTGATGTGCTCGACAAGAAAGCCCAGTTCAGAATAAAGAATATCTTTATTACACATGCACATCTTGACCACATAAAAAGCATCCCATTTCTTGCTGATAACGTTATTGTAGGAAGAAAAAAGAACCGTATCAATATACTGAGTATTGCTCAGGTGATCAGAACCATCAAACGCCATCTTTTCAACAGTTCTGTGTGGCCGGATTTTACAATTATCCCCAATCCTGAACATGCAATCATGAATCTTATTACCCTGAAAGCCGGTCTGACACTCAGGATAAACCGTTATTCGGTAACTCCATACAGGGTGAAACATCCTGTTCCCGCTGTCGGTTATCTGGTAGAAGACGATAGAAACAAAAGATTCTTCTACACGGGTGATACCGGCCCCACACCACAAACATGGAAAAACATAGGCAGGAGAAGGCTCAACTGCCTTATTATTGACGTCTCTTTTCCTGATGCTATGAGGGGTATGGCGGTGAAAACCGGACATCTTACTCCCGCGTTGTTACGGCAGGAACTGATGATGATGCACGACATGCCCGAAAGGGTATATATTAGTCATCCGAAACCCCAGTATATCAGAACCATCAGAAACCAGATCTCACGGTTGAAGCTGAACAATGTGAGGATATTAAGGGAAGGAGACATTGTTAAGATATGAGTATATATCCGGGCCTCAAAACAAATCAGAAAAACCCCCGCATTATTGCCTGTCATTCCGTTTAACCTTCTGTTACACAGGTGCATCTCTTTGTCAAAAACATTGTCAGGATATCAGGCCCGTTATACGTGACCCATATGTGACCGGATGCCTGATATCCTAAGCCCAGGAAAAGTTCAGTCGGAGTTGAACACACAATATTTCAATCGTATGACGCGGACAAAAACGAACAAAGGGGGCTCTGTGGAAAGTTATATACTCCGCATTTACCGTCGACAGGGGGACAATCCGATGAATTTCATCGGCATTCTCGAAGAGACTGGCACGGAAGAAAGAAAGTCGTTTACCAATTTGAATGAACTCTGGGATATCCTCAAATCACTCAAGAAAAGAGAAACGGGAAGGCAGAGAGATTATACTCAGAGAAGAACGTCAACCAGGGGATGAAAGCCGCTTGAAAGGAAAATTCCCCTCTGTGTTGATCTGTGACAAACGCGGACTCAAGGAACACTGTCAATTATTCCCGCAAAGGGATTGCCGTAAGTATCTATCGAGCGGACAAAATATGCTTTCTGAAGAATGAGATCAAATGAAGTCCATACATCAGCAATTATTTCCCTTCCTGTCATCTGACTGTCAGACATACTGAGCAAATTGTCAGAAGCGCAACGCAGATGCGGGAATGGTGCGTACGTTTTTGCGCTTACGGAAACAAGAAGTAACGTTTTCCCGCAGCATTTATTCCCTGAAAAAACCTTGCGAGACGAATGTGGCTGAAGTTATGGTATAATTCCTTTGCGATGGATCTAAAAAAATTAGTTAGGCCGAATGTGCATGCTCTTACCGCCTATGCCGCAAAAGAAATCCCCTGCAAAGTCAAACTTGATGCCAATGAAAGCCCTTATGGCTTCAAAAATGCAGCAAGGGCATTGAAATCATTCAAGACACACAGATATCCGGATCCGGAGGCGAAGGCCCTGAAAAAGCTCATAGCAAAGGATTTCAGAGTGAATCCGGAAAACATACTCCAGGGAAACGGATCTGATGAAATGATTTATTATCTGGTCACTACGTTCGGAGGTCCTGTACTTTATCCGGTTCCGACGTTCTCGATGTACGGGATCATCTCACAGGCAATAGGAGTGAGGAAACTTGGGATTCCCCTCGACAGTGCATTTGATATCGATATCGAAGGGTTTCTCAGGGAAATCAAAAAGACCAAACCGAGACTGATTTTTTTAAGTTCTCCGAATAATCCAACCGGCAACTGCTTTTCGTCTGACAGGATATTGCAGATCATAGAAGCTTCCAGGAAGGGAACAATAGTCGTTGTCGATGAGGCTTACCAGCCATTTGCAAGCAAAACAGGATTCCTTCCGCTTCTCGGTGATTACAGAAATCTCGTCATTATGAGAACGCTGAGCAAGATAGGGCTTGCGGGTCTCAGGATCGGGTTTCTCGTAGCGGACAGCGAGATAATTGAAGAAGTAAACAAGACCAGGCTCCCGTTTAATGTCAACTCATTGTCTCAGACGATAGCTGTCGAAGCTCTCAGAAGCAAGAAAGTGTTGAGGGCATATATATCATCCATAATTTCGGAAAGAGAGAAACTTTTTGCTGGGATGTCCGGGATAAATGGGGTAATACCTTTCCCGTCAGAGGCAAATTTTATTTTGTTCAGGGTGCCGCATCCTGAGAGAGTATATGCCGGGCTTCTGGAAAACGGGGTTCTTGTAAGGAACATGAAGGGCCTTGTGGATGGGTGCCTCAGGGTGACTGTTGGAACACCTTCGGAAAACAGGATTTTTCTCGCATCGCTCAGGAAGGTTGCAAAAAAATAGTGGGTCTTAGTCATCATACGACAGGAAATCTCATGATGGGTTACCTGCGCAGCTGAAATATGTGACGCGATTCAGGATTGATAAACCAGGAGAAAATAAGGAAAAGAACACAATAATACCGGGTGGAAAAATGAGGACAGCCAAAGTAGAAAGGAAAACCAAGGAGACTGATATAAAATCAGTGATCAATCTGGACGGAGAAGGAAAGTATACAGTCAGCACATCCATTCCATTTCTCGATCACATGCTTTCTCTGATGAGCAAACACGGGCTTATTGACCTAAAAATAAAAGCAAAGGGAGACATAGACATTGATTATCACCATACCGTTGAGGATATCGGCATCGTGCTGGGGAAGTCATTGAAGCAGGCCCTGGGTGATATGAAAGGCATTGCCCGTTATGGCCAGGCTTCGGTGCCGATGGATGAGGCACTTGCCTCGGTGACGCTTGATATCAGTGGAAGACCTTATCTTGTCTACAAGGTTACATTTCCCAAAAAAGCGAAACTCAGAAATTTCGATCCTGATCTCGTTGAGGATTTTCTCCAGGCCTTTTCGAGCAGCAGCAGCATCACACTGCATGTTGAATCTTCATACGGGAGAAATACCCATCACATTATTGAAGCCATATTCAAGGCGCTTGGCAGGGCACTCAGACAGGCTGTTGCGATAGATCCCCGTGTGAAGGGCGTTCCGTCAACAAAAAAAGTGCTGGGATGAGAGGAAGTATTCGTTTTTTCCGGTCTTTTCACATAAGGGGATGAGGATAATTTACAAAACAATGTGTGACGATAGGGTTTCTTTCTTCACAGCGAGATAAACTTACCTATGAAAATCGCGATAACAGGAAAAGGTGGTGTGGGAAAAACAACACTTGCCTCTCTGCTGGCACATCTCTACGCAGAGGAGGGGAAAAGGGTTATTGCGGTAGATGCTGATCCTGATGCAAATCTTGCATCAGCGCTGGGGGTGTCAAAAACAGATGCGGAAAAGCTGAGGCCTATCACAGATATGGCTGATCTGATCGAAGAGCGCACAGGCGCAAGACCGGGACGTCCCGGCGGAATGTATAAGCTCAATCCCAAGGTCGACGACCTTCCCGAGGGCATAGGACTTACACTTAACGGAATTATCCTGCTGACCATGGGGAAGCTGAAAGATGCAGCTTCGGGGTGCTATTGTCCTGAAAACGTACTTTTGAGAAACCTGCTTAAGCATCTGATGGTTGACAGAAGTGAAGTGGTGATCGTCGATATGGAAGCAGGGATAGAGCATCTCACACGTGGGACTGCAGAGGCTGTGGACATTTTTATCGTGGTTGTGGAACCGGGGCAGAGAAGCATAGAGACGGCGAAAACTGTTTTTGGTATGGCCAGGAACCTTGGAGTGCAGAAAGTTTATGTTGTCGCGAACAAAGTGAGGGGCAATGAGGATATTCGTTTCATAAGTGAACATATCGGAGGAATGGATATTGCAGGGGCGCTTTCATACCGAAATGCTGTTATAGAAGCGGATATGAAGGGGGTATGCCCGTATCGTTTCTCTATCGAGACTGTCGATGAAGTACGGGATCTGAAAAACAGAATCGAAAAAGACTTTTCTGTTCCATAATGAATATCGAGAAGATTCTTGCCGGTATAGATTTCGGAAAGGATGCAGAGCGGGTGCTGTCATATGCCTTGTATATTGCCACGGCGTATGAAGCTTCTGTAAGTCTCCTGTATATCATTGACTATCTTGTCACGCCTCCCTCATATCTTGCACAGTATATCGATGAGGAGAAAAAGGCTGCTGAACGGAAGTTTGAAACCATGAAAAAACAAATGAACGAAGCCGGGATCGAGACCAGAACAGATGTTATCGTCGGCAGACTCAGGGAGTCTTTTGCAGCAGCTGCAAAAAACACGGGAGCAGACATGCTCATACTGGGTTTCATGTCTCATGTTTTCCGGAGGAGCAGTTCAGAGAAACTTATAAAAGGCCTGAGGATCCCAATGCTTGTAGTGAGGGGAGAGAAGGCTGCGGCTGCAAAATTTGGATCAGTCAAAGTCAGAAAAGTGCTCTGTCCGACTGATTTTTCAGGTCCTTCAGGGAACGCTGTTGAATATGCCAAGGCATTGAGTGCAAAGGTCTCGGCAGAAATGCATATCTTGCATGTGTCATCTCACCACTTGCTCAAGAAAATGCGGGTATCTGAGGAGAGAGACAGGTCAATAGAAGATTTGAAAGAAACAGCACAAGAACAGTTGAGTAAATTACTTGTGTCTAATGACATCGCAGGAAAGGGTATACTGGATGAGGGAGATCCCGAAAAGAGAATCGTCGCGTGTGCTGAGGACAAAGATATTGATTTAATAGTTATGGGTGCCAGAGGACTGGGACTCATGCAAGGGATGTTGGTTGGAAGTGTAACCGATGCAGTCCTGAAGGCATCACCCTGCCCCGTTCTCGTGATACACTGATGATCTCTGAGATACTTTTTCTTGTATTTGGGCTTCTGCTGATTCTGCTTGCTGCAGAGGTATTTACCAACGGGATTGAAACTTTCGGAAGAAAATTCTCCTTTTCGCAGGCAGTTGTGGGAAGTCTCTTTGCTGCTGTTGGTACTGCCTTGCCGGAAACAATCCTCCCTATCGTCGCAATTCTTTTTTACCGCGGACATGCATCAGAAGAGATAGGTATTGGAGCGATACTGGGGGCGCCTTTTATGCTGTCTACCCTTGCGTTTTTTCTCATTGGGTTGACTGTAGCGGTTTCATACGCAAAAAAGAGGCGAAGGTTCGAGATTCAGGCAGAGGTCAGCACAACAAAGAGAGATCTCATGTTCTTCATGCCCCTGTATTCGTTAGCCATACTCTCACCGCTGTTCGGAGGGAAATCCCTTTTACTGGCAGTTGCCGTTTTCCTCATATTGGGATATGTCTATTATGCATACAGGACGTTCCGTTGTGAAAGCGCATGCATTGAACACGCCGAGGAAATGTATCTCTTCCGGTTATTCAGGCATATCAGAGTCATCAGGAAAGAGCATTCCCCCCTTGTTCTTATTCTCATACAGGTGCTGGGGGCTCTTGCCGTAATGATTACCGGGGCCCACACCTTTGTAGAAAGTCTTGAGCACATTTCTGTTCGTTTCGGAATGAATCCGTTGCTTTTTGCACTGATTCTGGCGCCGATAGCAACAGAACTCCCTGAAAAGTTCAACAGCGTCACATGGACCTGGAAGGGGAGGGATACTCTTGCAATCGGCAACATAACCGGAGCAATGGTGTTCCAGTCGACCTTCCCCGTATGCGTAGGGCTGCTATTCACTAACTGGAAACTGACAGGTATGGCAATGCTGTCGGCTGCCATAGCGTTGACATCAACACTGATCGTCCTTTTGGAGATCACCATCAGAAAACGCATATCGCCGTTTACCATGATTTGCGGCGGAGGTTTCTATCTCTTATATGCGATTATACTGGTTGCCGGTAACAGTCAGTGAGTTCCCTCTCCTGCAAAATTTGTTAATCGTTAACCGGTTGCGGTAATTCAGAAATTCTCTTTCACCGTGATATTGTGATCTGTATCACATCATTTTTTATATTGTTATAGTAATTTGTACATAAAAGAGGTTATATGTGATGAAAGACGCTGACGTGTTAGATGCGATAATGAAGCATGACGGAACGCATGAATTCCTGTATCAGGACATGCACAGAGATATTCTGTCGACCGATGATTTTTCCGATCATACATCCGAAGACGTGGAGGATCTTCCTGCAGATCAGCATGATGATGTTTCTTCATATGCCGAACAGGCAGAGAATGATGGCACGGAAGATCTTCAAGATTCCGGAAACAACGGAGACATGGTGCAGGCGTATTTCCGCTCAATGGGAAAGGTCATGGTACTTACAAGAAAGGAAGAATCTGAACTGGCAAAAACCATATATGAAGGGGAAAGAACAATTAAAAGAGCGATAATCAAGCTTCCTCTCTACAAAAAGCTTGAAGCGAGTCATTACAGCAAGAAATCAGGAGAGGATACACAGCATTCTGATGCAGATAAAAGGGATGAAATACTGAAAACCTGTCTGGCAATGCTTGATAATTTTATGTCTTCGGCAAGCCGCGCAGAATCACGGAACAGAAAAAATGACGCTTCACGGGATGCAGAAATGTCCATTAATGAAATGAAAAGCATTTACAGGAAGATTACCATGGCAAGGAAGGCAGTCCTTGAGTCCAAGAATGAGCTTATCACGCGAAACCTCAGACTGGTAATCAGTATTGCAAAACACTATCTGGGAAGAGGACTCTGTTTTCTCGATTTGATACAGGAGGGAAACATCGGGCTTATCAGGGCAGTTGAAAAGTTTGATTACAGAAGAGGTGTCAAGTTCAGTACCTATGCGACCTTATGGATAAAGCAGTTCATCACGCGTGCAATCATGGACCAGGCGAAAACCATTAGGGTTCCGACAAATATCATGGAACAGTATAATGGAATCATAAAAGCTGCCAGGGAGCTGTCGTTGCTGTTCGGAAGGGAGCCTTTGACCGAAGAAATCGCAGATAAGGTAGGCATTGATCCCTGCAAGGTTGAAAAGGTGTTGAAGTCGGTTCAGGATACAGTGTCACTTCATACGGTTATTGGAGATGATGACAAAACACTCGAAGAATTTGTGCGTGATGAAAAGGGGATGTCACCATACGATGCGCTCGAATCCCATGTGATTACCGAAAAAACACTCCAGACACTCAGGACGCTTAACCCCAAAGAGGAAAAAGTGATACGAATGAGATACGGCATCGGACTTGACAGAGATTACACTCTTGAAGAAATAGGAAGATATTTTGCTGTTACCAGGGAAAGAGTGAGGCAGATAGAGAATACAGCCATAAAAAAACTCCGGCACCCGAACAGACAAAAAATGCTGCGGTCATTGACGACTGCGTAATTCTCTCTCTCCGGTAAAGATAATGCGTTGCACATATGAATATCAGTATATATGACCGCATTTCATTTCTTCCCTGAGCTCACCAGAAAACCATTTCCCGCAAGGGCTGTTTCAGAAGGATAATCAGACAGAAAAAACCTCTTATGGACTTAAGACCGCAAGGAGGTTTATAATTTTTTATGAATATTTTTAGAATACTGTTCGGGCTTATCTTCAGCATATTCCCATTGATAATACTTGCCAGGTTCTACCGCGGGAGGTTCCTCTTTATCACGAATCCTTACATGAAAGGCGGTCTGATGGGGTTTCTGCTCTGGCTGTTTATCGCGCTTTTGTTCTATATTGATGCGGTCTACGGCATATTAGGAATGCTTGAGGGTGAACAGGGACATGCGTTTTTTTCGCTGTTCATGTCATCAGTTCATGGTTTCATAACCGGAGGGGTAATCATCGGTGCGTTTCATAAAAAACTTGGATGGAAGAGATGATAGGAAAAGATTTTACATGAATCCGGAACAGATCATTGCATGACAGAGAAAAAAACTATAAGGAATGCAGTCATCAGAAAAAGGGACAATATCTCGCTTGATGAACGGAAGAGAAAAAACGATGAGATAAAAAATTATCTGCTTTCAATCGAGGAATTTTCTTCATCGGATACAGTATGTCTGTATGCTGCATTCAGATCAGAAGTCGCAACGTCAGAACTCCTGAAGGCATCGATGGCAGACGGCAAAAAAGTTTTGTTGCCAAAGGTAGACAGGGACGGACATACGCTGAAGTTGTACGAAATAAGGGATATGAAGGAATTGCAGGCAGGATTCATGGGAATACCGGAACCTTCTCCTTCAGATAACAGGCTCGCATCGATTGATGAAGTCGATGTTGTTGTCATACCGGGAGCAGCATTCGACTATTCCGGAAACAGGCTTGGATACGGGGAAGGATACTATGATATCCTTTTGTCCGGGAAAAAAGGAAAGGTAACGATAATAGCCCTTGCATATGAAGAACAGATCGTTGATGCACTACCCGCAGAGGACCATGACGTGAAAGTGGACATTATCGTGACTGACAAAAGGGTCATAAGGATATGAGCAATAGCACATGACGACGATAGACACATGATATCTGATTTCCTTGAGACCGCAATTACTGCGGCCAGGAGGGCAGGTTCCGCTGCGCTGGATCTTGCCTATCTTGCATCAGGGAGATGTGACGGGTTTTTCGAGATAGGTCTCAGCCCGTGGGACATTGCTGCAGGAGAGTTGATGGTAAAAGAGGCTGGTGGAGTGATTACGGATTTCGGAGGTGGCAGTGAATATCTGAAAACAGGAAATGTTGTTGCGGGAGTACATGAAATACACGGATTTCTCCTGAATGAGATTCAATCAGTATTCATGGGGGTTATCGACAAATAATATGCAAAACTGTACAAAGATGAGGGTTTCTTTTTTGACATGCAACAATAACAAATGCTAAAATTCACAAAAATTACCCGAGGTTTTCTGGAGAAATATGGATCTGAAAAAAATAGAAAAAGGCGTGCGACTTATTCTCGAAGGCGTCGGTGAGGATGCTGAACGCCCCGGCTTAAAGGATACCCCTGAGAGAGTCGCAAGGATGTACCAGGAGATATTGGCCGGACTTGAAACCCCAACCGAAGAGCTGCTAAAAACGATCGAGGGTGAAAGTCATGATGAGATGGTTCTGCTGAAAGACATCCCTTTTTACTCTATCTGTGAACATCATCTGCTTCCTTTCATAGGAAAAGTACATGTGGCCTACATTCCCTCGGGAGGCAAGATAGTCGGACTCAGCGAGCTTGTAAAATCAGTTGAGGTACTGGCAAAAAGACTTCAGGTACAGGAGAGGATGACAACCCAGCTTGCTGATCTGATAATGCATAAACTGAAACCAAAGGGAGCAATGGTGATTATCGATGCGGAACACCTGTGTATAAGCATGAGAGGGGTAAGAAGGCCGGGTTCCAGAACAGTTACTTCTGCTGTGAGGGGGATCTTCCGTTCTAAACAGTCCACAAGAGATGAGTTACTGGAACTTATCAAGAAAAGAGATTAGTGCCAATTCCTGTATTTAAAGAAAGGAGTGAGATATATGTCAGCACTTATTATCAAAGGTTCAGAGATCGCAAAGAAAATTAAAGAAGAACTTAAAGTTGAAATATCTAATATGATGAATAATAATATTATTCCAGGTCTTGCTACTATCCTCGTGGGACAAGATGAAGCCTCAAAAGTGTATGTTGGCGCGAAGGAAAAAACCTGCAAGGAGCTTGGGATTAAATCTGAGAGGATAGATATTCCTGAGGATACAACAGAGGAAAATCTCCTGTCCATCATTGCCAGACTGAACAAAGACCCGGAAATCCATGGGATTCTTGTGCAGCTTCCATTGCCCAAACATATCAATGAGACCAAAATACTCTATGCCATTGACCCGGGAAAAGATGTTGATGCTTTTCATCCTGTAAATGTGGGGAAACTGATGCTTGGTGTCCCGGATTTTCTTCCATGCACCCCGAACGGAATCCAGCAGCTTTTAGTTCGTTCAGGTATCGAGACAGATGGCGCAGAGGTGGTGGTTGTGGGGAGGAGCAACATTGTCGGCAAACCGATTGCTAATATGCTGATCCAGAAAAACAGGAAGGGTGCGAACGCTACTGTTACCATATGCCATACAGGCACAAAGGATATCGCATCACATACACGAAGAGCGGATATTTTGATTGTGGCATCGGGAAAACCGAAGACGGTGACTGCCGATATGGTGAAAGAAGGGGTTGTGGTGATAGATGTGGGAGTGAACAGGTTAGAAACAGGGTTGGTGGGCGATGTTGATTACGAGCCTGTCAAGGAGAAAGCCAGGGCGATAACCCCGGTGCCTGGCGGTGTCGGACCAATGACTATTGCTATGCTCATGGTGAATACCGTGAAATCTGCAAAGATTCATGCTGGAATTCAATAGGGAGGGCAAAAAGGCAAGGGCATTCTTTTCCCTGAAAGACATTTTATAATAAAGTATATGCTATTTTAAAATATATTTAGTGAAGGCGGAGGTTATGTCCACTTACAGTGTTCCACCTTGTCAGGCAGCATGCCCGATACATACCAATGTGCGGGGGTATGTGGCTGCCATAGCAAAAGGGGATCAGGAAGAGGCATACAGAATCATCCGTCAGGTCAACCCATTTCCCTCTTCCTGTGGCAGGATCTGCACAAGACCATGCGAATCCCGTTGCAGGCGTGCGCAAGTCGATAACCCGGTATCCATCAGGGCTCTCAAAAGGTTTGCCGCAGATACCGCAAAAAAATTCAGGGAAAGCGGACATCCGGCAATAAAATATACTGAAACGATAGCTATCATAGGAAGCGGACCGGCCGGGCTGACCGCAGCACATGACCTTGCACGACTCGGGTATAAAGTCACTGTTTATGAAGAGCAAAAGAAACTCGGGGGAATGCTGCGCGAGGGAATCCCCGATTACCGGCTTCCAAAGGACCTGGTGCAGGATGAGGTTGAAGCAATCCTGTCGCTCGGTGTTGAAGCAAAAACCGGCCTGTCTCTTGGCAAAGACATCAGTCTTGATTCACTTCTGAACGAGTATCAGGCAGTTTTTATTGCAGTTGGAAGCCAGAAAAGTCTAATGCCCCAGTTCAAGGGAGTTGAACTGAAAGGGGTAATTGCAGCAGTGGAATTTCTCAAGCAGGTGAGCAAAGGAATGAAACCTCATCTGGGAGATAAGGTCGTCATTATAGGTGGAGGTCATACGGCGGTGGATGCCGCAAGGACATCTGTACGTCTTGGCGCAACGGATGTGACCATTGTGTACAGAAGAACTGTTGATGAAATGCCGGCGGGACGTGAAGAAGCAGAAGCTGCGGAAAAGGAAGGAATAAAAATACTCTATCTTGCAGCCCCCGTTGAGTTCACAGGTGAGGAAAACGTCCGGACCGTGAAATGTATCAGGATGAAGCTTGGCGAGAAGGATGCCTCCGGCAGAAACAGACCTGTTCCGGTAGAGAACTCTGAATTTGCAATAGAGGCTGATACGGTTATCCTTGCCATAGGCTATACTCCTGATCCCGCTGTTCTAAGGGAAAGTGGTCTGGAACTCAATAGAAAAGGCACGGTACTTGTAAAGGATTCCAGGGGAATGACCAATATTGGGGGGGTATTTGCTGCAGGTGATGTTGTGAGCGGCCCTTTGAGTGTTATCGATGCGATTGCTTCGGGAAGAAGGGTTGCCGAAACAATCCATCGCTTTTTCCGGAATCTTGAAGACAAGGAACCTGATAAATATATTCCTTTAGTGGATATTGAGAAAAAGGTTCTTGCGCGTATCCGGATGGCTGAGCGGCAGAAGATGCCGGTTCTCGAGCGTGAAAAATGTCTTCGCAGTTTTGATGAAGTTGATCTGGGTTTTACCCCGGAACAGGCAGCCATGGAAGCACAGCGCTGTCTTAACTGCGGCGCAGGTGCACAGGTATCTGATACCTGCGCATCCTGTCTTAACTGTGTCCGTATTTGTCCGTTTGAAATACCTTTGCCGGGAAGAGAGAGCGCAGAGATTGATCTCAGCCAGTGTCAGGCGTGCGGAATCTGTGCTTCAGAATGCCCTGCATCAGCCATTCATTTGGGAGTTGAGTCAAAGCATGCCTGGCGTACGGAAGCTGATAAGGTGATAGAACGTGCGCGTGAAGAAACACCAGAGATACTGATTATTGGAATATATTGCAGATACGGATCACCGATAGGTCCGCCCTTTGAAGGAGAAAACGTTTATTGGATCGGAACGTTCTGCACCGGGAGGGTGAATGAAACACAATTCCTTTATCTGTTCGAAGCGGGAGCTGAAGGGGTTGCTGTTCATGGATGCGGAGATGAAGCATGCCACTTCATCAATGGAGGAAACTGGGCGAAAAGACACCTGGCCAGTGCCGGCAGAATTCTGCATGATACCGGCATTGGCGCGGAACGTTTATGCAGTATCTCTGACGAAGAGGAGTTTTTTCTTTTCAGAGAAAAAATAGAGGATCTTGGTATAAATCCTGTCAGGAAAGGGAAGAAGGTGGGAGTATGATTGTTGCCGAGATGAAGTCTTTTCATGAAATAAAGGAAATGCTTGAAGAGTATAAGAAAATCCTCGTCTTGGGATGCGGTTCGTGCGTCACAGTATGCATGAGCGGAGGACAGAAGCAGGCTGAACTTCTTGCAACTGCCCTCAGGATGGCTTCAAAAGCAGAAGGCAGCGGACGTGCTATCAGTGAACTTACTATCCTCAGGCAGTGTGATCCGGAATTTGTGGAACAGATTCGGGATGAAGCAGCCAAATACGAGGTGATCATCTCTATGGCGTGCGGTGCAGGTGTTCAGGGGATGTCAGAATGGCTTGAGAAGATCCCTGTTGTGCCTGCTATGAATACCAGGTTTATCGGGATGACAGATGGCAAAGGCACATGGCTTGAAGTATGTGCTGCGTGCGGTGATTGCGTGCTTTCCATGACGGGCGGAATATGTCCTGTTGCTTCCTGCCCTAAGGGAATACTGAACGGGCCTTGCGGAGGAAACAAAAAGGGCAAATGCGAGGTTAGCCCTGACGTCCCCTGTGCATGGGTAAGGATCTATGAAAGGATGAAAAAGCTGGGTAAGCTTGATGTCCTAAAGCAGGAGTCGGGGGCAAAGGACTGGTCCAAGGCACAGACCCCGGGGAGTTACAGAATAAAAGAAGAACAAGGATTTAGCGAATAGTGCTGGTTAGCAACAGCAGTGATATTCTTCTTGACGATGAATGAGTAAGTTGCTTTTGTCCCCGCTCAGAAAGCAATTCCGCAATTGAAACACTTTCCCCGTCATAGACTGTGCAAAAAAGTGAAATCTCTCTTCCGAACAACGATGAGATACTGTTACAATAACGGCTACGCAAACGCATCTTGTGGCAATGAAAAACAGCGCATCGAATCAATAACACAAAGAAATCAGAAAGGGCTGAATATATCATGAAAGTGATCGTTGTTGACAGCGGGGGGAGAGGACATGCAATTGCCTGGCAGTTCAAGAATGATCCGAATGTTCAAGAGGTAATTTGCACGCCAGGGAATGCGGGAATCGCCCTTGATGTAAGATGTGAACAGGCAAGGACGAATGAGGAGATTCTGGAACTTGCAAAGAAGGAAAAGGCTGATCTTGTCTTTGTCGGCCCGGAAAGCCCTCTTACGAATGGTATTGTTGATCTTTTTTCTGAAGCGAAGATACCCATAGTCGGTCCGCAGAGGAGAGCGGCAATTCTTGAGGGAAGCAAGGCCTATACAAAGCTGCTTTGCAGGGACCTGGGCGTTCCGGTAGCAGAATTTGAGGTGTTTGATGATCCCGGAAATGCAAAAAACTATGTTGCTTCTGTGAAATATCCAGTTGTTGTGAAGGCTGATGGGCTTGCACAGGGCAAGGGGTCGATTGTCTGTTCTGATGCGGAAGAAGCCTTCCGAGCAATCGACCAGTTGATGGTAGAAAAGGTTTTTGGTGAAGCGGGACAGACTGTGGTAATCGAAAAAAGACTGTATGGCACGGAGATTTCATTTTTTGTGTTTACCGACGGGGAAAATATTGCACCCATGCCTGTTGCACAGGACTATAAAAGGGCTTTTGACAATGATGAGGGGTTGAACACAGGGGGAATGGGTGCATATTCTCCGCACAGTCTTGAAGGGGAAGACCTGACCAAAATGATCTGTGATAAGGTTGCAAATCCCCTTATTAGGGGGTTCAGGGAAAAAGAAGGCGTTCCTTACAGAGGGATATTCTACTGCGGGCTGATGCTTGTTGACGGAATTCCGAATCTCCTTGAGGTGAATGTGCGATTTGGTGACCCTGAGGCCGAGGTGATTCTTCCCCGCTTAAAAACTCCTCTGAGCGATATCAGCCTGCAGATAATCAGCGGTGTGCTGAGCGACAAAAAAGTCGAGTGGTCCCGGGAATATTACTGCGGTGTTGTCGCTGCGCAGGGAAGAACGAAACAGGTCAGGCACGGGAAGAGCAAAGGCTGGTATCCGGGATATCCTTCGCGGTATGGCAAAGGATATCCTGTGTCCGGATTGGAGAAGATACAGGATCCCGACTGCAAGATTTTTTTTGCAGGCGTGAATTATCATGAAACAAAAGGGATGATTACGGACGGAGGAAGGGTTCTCCACGTTGTGGGAAGGGGGGACACCCTTCAGGATGCGAGAGATGTTGCCTACAGGAATATCAGCAAAATATCGTTTGATGGTATTCGTTACAGAACCGATATAGGCAGGGAATAACAAGGAGGGTGCTATGACGTTTCGTGAGGCAGTCAAGTCAGGGGAATTTGTTGTCACAGCCGAAATCGGGCCTCCCAAGGGAACTGATATAACGGAAATGATGCATCATATCGAACTTCTGAGCGGAAAGGTGCATGCGGCGAACATAACTGACAACCAGTCTGCTGTGATGAGAATATGCTCCCTTGGCGTATGCAGAATATGCCTTGAGAATGGGCTCGAGCCTGTTCTTCAGATGACATGCAGAGACCGAAACAGGATAGGTCTGCAATCTGATTTGCTGGGAGCATATGTGCTCGGCATCAGAAATGTTCTCTGCATGACAGGAGATCACGTGGCAGCTGGCGACCACAAGGCTGCAAAGCCTGTGTATGATGTCGAATCTGTGCAACTCCTCAGAATAGTCGATTCCCTGAACGCAGGGAAAGATATGGCGGGAAATGTACTGAAAGGAGGAACAGATTTCTTTCAGGGGGCAGTAGTGACACCGGAGACGGATTTTCTTGAACCTCAGCTCATGAAATTCGAGAAAAAAGTAAAAGCCGGTGCGCAATTCTTCCAGACACAGGCCATTTACGATATGGAGAAATTCAGAGATTTCATGCAATATGCACGGGGGTTTCCAGTTAAGATACTGGCCGGTATTGTTCTTCTGAAATCGGTCGGCATGGCAAATTTTATGAATAAAAATGTTCCTGGTATCAGGGTTCCGCAGGAACTTATTGATGAACTGAAGGCAGCCGGAAAGGAAAATGCTCTCGAAACAGGACTAAACATTGCTGCACGTCATATCAGGAAACTCAGAGAAGAAGCTATATGTGACGGCGTCCATATCATGGCCATAGGAATGGAAGACAAGGTGCCAGCTATCATGGAAAAGGCAGGTTTGCTATAATAATACCAGGCATATAACCGTATGAAGAAGAAAGCAGCAGGAGAAATACGCAAATGGCAGCGCTATCATTTTTTCGGCAGTGCATCGGTGCGCGTTGCTCGGTCCAAGGCCCCTATTGAAGCCATGATAGCAAACATTTCACTTTCAGGCATCGGGTTGTATTCATCAAAGCCCATAGGAAAAGGAAAAAAGGCTGCAATGACGATTGCCTTTCTGGACAAGGATGGAAAAATCCTCAAAGATTCCATCACGGGGAAAGTCGACTGGCAGAAAAAGTTCAGAAATATCTACCTTGCCGGCATTCTTTTCGATGAAGAACCGAATGTGCTCTCTCAGCCGAAACTCATGGAGCACCTCACATGGCTGATAGATACCTATGATCTCCCTCAACCCTTCCGGGACAAAAGGATAGCAATGCTGTAAAATTGCTCGGGAAACGCTTCAGAAAATTGTACCCGGCGTTACTATGGAATACAGTGGTCTTATCCATGAAATGATACTGGAACATGTCAGGAAACGCTTGTCCAGAGAGTACAGGGAAATAAAAGTAAACAGGGCAGGAGGAACAAGTCACCACTATCAGGGGCACCGTCCCGATATGATCCTTGGCAACCATGGAATTGTTCTTGGTCTGCTAGAAGTTGAGACGGCTGACACCATCTCGGAAGATCAGGCGGAACAATGGAAGAAACTTTCGGGCCTTGGGGTTAAACTTATCCTCATGATTCCTAAGGAGATGAAAGTGAAGGTGACGGATCTGCTGTGGACCAAAGGGATTATGGATAAAGTATCAATCGGCACGTATGACATTTCCGTTTCCATGCCATAATATGTGCACTTTCACCACCTGGCGGGAAACCGTTCATTGCATATCAGGAACCCGTCGGGGTGCTATTTCAGCAAAGCGGTCAGTTCCCGTTCCTTTGTCTCCATTCTCTCCTTCTGATACCTGTTTATTTCATGGTCGTAATGGATAAGGTGCAGGAGACCATGAACAAGAAGTCGTGAGAGTTCGTCATGAAAGGAAGTGCCGTATTCAGATGCCTGTCTCTTTGCTTTATGGAGATTGATTACGATATCCCCTAGCAATAAATGATGATTCCCGGCATCTGAAAGACGGAAGCCCGCATCAGTCTGCGGAAAAGACAATACGTCGGTTGTCCTGTCCACTCTGCGGTATGTGCGGTTAAGGACCCGCATCCTCCTGTCACTAACGAGAAGGACGCTGATTTCAGCCCTGCGGAGACCGAGGTGACGGAGCGCTTTCCTGAGAAGCCCTGTTATCTTCTGCTGATTTGCCTTTACCAGCCTTTGCTGATTCCTTATAGAGACCTTCATTTGAAAAATCGAACCCCGGATAATCTATCCTTCTGTGAAATATGCCTGTGAGAATATAGGTGAAACGTTTTTTGATTTCATGGATATCCTTCAGGGTAAGTTGGCACTCATCGAGTTGTCCTTCAAGAAAAATATGATTGATAATCCTGTCCACCAGAGAAGAGATCCTTGAAGGTGTAGGATCATTCAGCACCCTTGATGCAGCCTCAACCGCATCAGCCATCATGACGAGCGCAGCGACGCGTGTTTGGGGTTTGGGACCGTGATATTTGTAGTCCTCCTCTACCGGAACGACATTATCTCCTTTTTCCTTAGCTTTCTGGTAAAAATAGCTGATGAGCATGTTGCCATGATGCTGCTGAATGATATCAATGATCGGTTCGGGAAGTTTGTGCTGCTTTGCGAGATCGACTCCTTCCTTGATATGGTTGATAATGATCATGCTGCTCATGTGTGGAGTGAGCTTGTCATGTTTGCTCGGAGAACTGCTCTGGTTTTCAACGAAATAATCTGGCATCTTTATTTTTCCTATGTCATGATAATAGGCGCTTACCCTTGCGAGTAAAGGGTTGACGCCAACAGCTTCTGCAGCAGACTCAACGAGGTTTCCGACTATAACACTGTGGTGATATGTTCCTGGTGCGGTAACCATAAGGTTTTTCATAATCGGCTGGTTGAGGTCAAGCAGTTCGAGAAGGCTTATGTCAGTAGTAACCTTGAAAGTATATTCAATTGCAGGCAGAAGAACAGAGACAATTGCAGCGACACTTATTCCCCCAAGGGCTGCGAACAGGATAGAAGAAGGAGCCTTAATAGTAAAAAGATCACCCTTAAACAATAAAATAATAATGACGGTAACGACATTTGATGCAATTACAAAGGCACCTCCCTTGAGGATTCCGGACCTTTTCTTGCACCTTATGACGGCAAACGCAGCAGTGATGCTTCCCACAAATGCATAAAAGGCAAAGGATGCGTCATTGAGCCATACCCCGGTGAGCAGACTGACCGTAAAACAGAAGGTGATTGCGGTATGAAAATCAAAAAGAAGGGAGACAAGCATGGCTCCGGCAGGAATCGGAATGCCGAAAATTGCGCTATCAAGGTGCTGATACTCAAGCCCCTTTGAAAGATTGTACAGAAGAAAGGAAAATAGCCTTCCGATCAGGAGAGTGCCGGTGAGGAGCAGGCCGAGAAGGAGAAGCATGTTGTATTTCTTGATATATGCTGGTTTATATCTCATGATGTCGCGGTAGAGGATAAACATCAGGAGGGATGAGATCATGAAACCGCCGATGAGTTGTTCGGGACCGAAATTGCCCTGTATCGACAACGCAGCAAGAAGACCGCAGACTATGATGAAATACAGAGGAACAAGCGTATCTTTTTTGGAATAGCGTGCTTGTTTGCCGTTTCCTTTATCCGGGCTTCCGTTGAGGAAGGTCTTTAAGAAGGAGAAGAGTTTAGTGGTCTTATTCTTCGGCTGATCGTTTTTCATATTTTTCATATGCCTTGACAATCTCCTGGACCAGCTTGTGCCGTACCACATCCCGTTCCGAGAAATAGATGAACTTGATACCTTCAATGGCGCTCAGGATTCTCCCCGCCTCAATAAGCCCCGACAATTTGCCGTGCGGGAGGTCGATTTGTGTGATATCGCCGGTGATGACCGTCTTGGAACTATAGCCGAGTCGTGTGAGATACATCTTCATCTGTTCGGATGTGGTATTCTGGGCCTCATCGAGTATGATAAAGGAATCGTTGAGCGTTCTTCCCCTCATAAACGCCAGGGGAGCGATTTCAATTATTCCGCGATCGACAAGTTTCCCGACTTTTTCCGGCTCCATCATATCGAAGAGCGCATCATAAAGAGGCCTGAGATACGGATTTACTTTTTCGAACATATCGCCGGGGAGAAATCCGAGTTTTTCACCTGCTTCCACTGCAGGTCTTGCAAGAACTATCCTGCTGACCTGTTTTTTCAGAAACGCATTAATTGCCATTGCCATTGCGAGATATGTCTTGCCTGTCCCGGCAGGTCCGATACCAATGACAATATCATATTGTTTTATTGCTTCTATATACTGGCGTTGAGTTTCTGTCTTTGGAATAATGAATCGCCTTTTTGAGGAAACAGGGATGTTATTCAGGAAAAGATCCTTCACGGAGACATATTCTCCCTCCCGTGCCATAGATCTAAGCGCAAAGCGAATATCTTCGGGACTGAGATTATATCCTTCCGAACTTATTGAGCGGATGTCACGGATGATCTTTTCTGCCTTTTCGGTAAGTGTATTCTCGCCCTGCAAAAAAATCTTGTTCCCTCTCTGGGAGATGACAATGCCAAGGGATTCCTCTATTATTTTAAGACTTCTGTCAAGCTTTCCGTTCAGCAGGTCTGTTTCTTTATCGCTGTCGAGCTCTATTTCTAATGTAACCGTAGAATCCTCCTTATGGCCTGAATGATACGAATGTTTTTAGCCCTTCGGTCTTTTTCAGCCTGACCGAGAGCAGTTCGGCTTCTTTTCTGGAACTGAACTCTCCAACCATGACCTTGAAAAGCTTTTCATGTTTTTTGGTCCGGAAGGGAAACACAGAGGTTTTATAGCCCTTTTTCTGGAGTTTTTCCGAGAGGGTATCTGCATCAGCCTCGCTCTTGAATGCCCCTGCCTGAACAGTATATTTTCTTGTTTTCGCAATTCCCTTATCATTTTTTACTGCATTTATCTCTCGTGCTTTGTTGAGGGTAATCCCGGAATTTGACGATTCATGCGATTGTGTGGAAGCGGACTGCTGAGATAGATCACCTGGAGCGGCTATAGCTTTTTTTGCTTCCGGCCTGTTTTTCACATCACTGGTTTGGACAGGGGGTGATTGCGGGGTTGGAGTGTCTGGTCCTGCTGTTTGGGCTTCCTTATCTGATTGCAGTTCATGAGGTTTGCTGTTTGACAGAGGGACACTGCCCGAGGTAGTGCGTTCCTGCAGAGAAAGAGACGATATCTGATTTTCGAGTACGGGATTATAGCTTTTTCCCACCAAAAACCCCAGTACAAAACTGAGGGAGGAGGTAATTACGAGCGACAAGATAATAATTCCTTTCCCGACGAAAAGTACGGACGACTTGTCTTTGGATTCAGTCTTTTTCATAAAATAAGCATAGCATCACCATAAGAGAGAAATCTATACCCTTCAGCAATTGCTTCCTTATACGCCTTCATCAGCGTATTGAAACCACAAAGGGCAGAGACGAGCATGAGTGGAGTGGATCTTGGCAGGTGAAAGTTAGTCACCAGTGAATCGATTGCCCGAAATGAATATCCGGGATATATGAATATTCCGGTTGTCCCCCTGAGTATTCCATTCAGGGAGAGCATTTCACAGTTCCCGCTCATGCAGCCTTCCAGAGTTCTGGTAGTCGTAGTTCCGACAGAGACTATTCTTCTTCCTAATGCCTTGGTTTTTGCGATTTCAGATAATAATTCTGCGTCCATTTCAAAGTACTCAGTATCCATGACATGATCCTGCACATGATCTGCCCTGATAGGCTTGAAAGTGCCAATCCCCACATGCAGTGTAAGTTCCCGCAGGATGATGCCCTTTCTGACGATTTCTCGGAGAAGGGATTCAGTAAAATGAAGTCCTGCAGTCGGTGCAGCTATGGAACCTTCCTCTTTTGCAAAAACAGTCTGGTAGGTTTCCTTGTCTGTTTCATCAGGAATACGTTTTATATAAGGGGGCAGTGGCATGCTTCCATATTTCCAGATAATCTCCCGAAAATCTCCTTGACATACGAATTTTGCGGTCTTGCCGTTCACAAGTTCAACCTGCAATTCATCAGATATGTGCAGGTTTCCTGTAAAATTACCCTTTGTAAGAACTTCCCATGAATCATCGCCTGTCTTTCTAACAAGAAGCATTTCTATCGCACCGCCGCTCTTTTTGAATCCGGTGATTCTGGCGGGAAAAACCTTTGTATTGTTTAACAGGAGCATGTCGCCCGGATTGAGATAGGAAGGAAAATCAGAAAACAAGGAATGTATGACTGTGCCATCTCTGTGAAGCACAAGAAGGCGGGAACCGGTACGGTCCTTTTGAGGTCTTTTTGCGATAAGAGATTCAGGAAGAGAAAAATCGAAATCAGTGATTTTCATAGAGCTGTAAAGTTGTGCCCGGGTAGAAAAAGGCGAGAATGTCTTTGTAGTTTTGTCCTTCACGAGCCATTTTAAGGGCACTCCACTGGCAAAGACCGACTCCGTGACCATACCCTTTGCCTTCGAATATCAGCAAATTACCGTTTTTTGATACTGTAAAATTTGTGCTCGGCAGATTTTTCCACCCAAGCGCTTTTCTCATTTCATTGGCGCTCATGGTAAATGTTTTAGAGTTAGTAATAATCTCAATATGTTTCACTCTGTTTGTTAAAGTAAATGATTTAATAATAATGTCTTTGATCCCGGATATATTCATAATTCTTTCGATTTCAGAAACCTGAAATGTCCTTTCCCATTCCGTATAAGGTGACAAATCGCAGTGTGACTCCACAGATTTCAGATATGGGTAGCTTTTGCCAAATACGTCTTCGGGATTTTCTGTCTTTCCTCCGCATGTTGAATGGTAAAGTGCCTCAATAACTCGCCCTTGATAGGTGAGTATTTCTCCTCGGGTCTGTTCTACCGCATATGCAATCCTGATATCAGGATTGTTGCCCTTGTACACCTGATGCAGTACAGAAGAGGCAAGATGATACAGGGAACTTCCGTTTCTTGATTTCTGATAGAGGGCATATGTCCTTGAGATGACAGCCTGTGCCTTAAGTGCTTCTATATCCCAGTCGTTCCGAACTTCCACAGCAACAACATCCTTGATATACTCCTCGAGCGGCAGTTCGTTGATGATATAGAGACCGTCGTTTCCTCTCCAGACATCGATATCACCGGAATACCGTGTCCCCATGACAAGCAGTTCCCCCTTAATGCTGCCGAGTCTCTCGAGTTTTTCATTCTTTGCAGGAATTCTGTCATACACATCATTCACAATCAGAACTTTGATTTTCTCATCAGCATGAACGTGCACTGAAGAGAATACAAGGGAAAATATGACAACAAAAACGATAATTTTATCCAATATGAACTACTTCCTCCGTAAAAGGAAAAAAATTAGCGTCAGCAGCAGGCTCAGAAGTATGCTTGTGGCAAGGGGAAAGTAAAAGGTGAAGTTTTTTTTCTGGACAAGCATATCTCCCGGAAGTTTGCCAAGCCATGGCAATTTTCCTGAAAACAGCAGGATGCCACCGATTATAATGGCCCCGATCCCCAGGATGACAAGTAATCTGCCGATTTCCTGTATGCCGTCGGTCATTGGTTTCTTTTCTTGATTATTGTTTTGCATGGTACAGACTGTTTCATTTCTTTTTCATGTGTCTTTCCATTTCCGAGTAGATGCAGCCGCAATATCTCTGCCTGTAGAGGCCAAGTTCTTTTGATATACGCATTCCTTCCTTCCATCCGGGTCTGAAATCTTTAAAATGAAAAGGTATGGAATATCTTTTGGATGCTTCCATACCTGTATATAGTATCATATCAAATTTCTGATACGGACTTACAAGAAGAGATGTGGTAAAGCCGTCGAGATGCATCTTTTTTGCGGTTTTTGCGGTTTCTTCAAGTCTCATCGAATAACAGATTGCACATCTGTCTTCTTCGTTATGCACTGTAGCGCGGATAAATTCCCTGAGTCCGTAGTAATCGCAATATTCAATTTCGAGGTGCCAGGCTTTTTCGAGTCTCTCAACCGCATCGAGACGCATTTGGTATTCAGAATATGGATGAATATTTGGGTTCAGCCACAGACCCCTGATATCAATCCCTTCTGAAAAAAGGATTTTAATGGGGTAAAGGCAACAATTTGCGCAGCAGATATGCATTAAAAGCTTCATAAGCGGCTAATTATTTGTCATCTGAAAAATGCATCAGGAACGTTGTTTGCTTTTGGATCCTTCAAAAAGACTCAATTCGTTCTTATGTTGTACATTCAGGTGAGAATATGCTTTTTCTGTTGCTTTCCGACCCTGCGAAGTCCTGATTATGTAACCTGTCTTCAGGAGATACGGTTCAATGACATCCAGCAGCACATCAGTTTCTATCTGAAGCGTTGAGGCAAGTGCCTCGATCCCAACCGGGCCGCCTTTATAGTTAAGGATCACCGTCTGAAGAAGCTTTCTGTCGGTTTCTCCGAGACCGGATTGATCGATTCCCTCCAGCAACAACGCTTCAACAGAAACATCTTTTGTAATTCTCCCGTGGGCTCTTACCTGTGCATAATCACGGACGCGCTTGAGAAGTCTGTTTGCGACTCTTGGTGTGCCTCTTGCCCTGCAGGCAATTTCGTACGCGCCTTCCTGATCGATCTCGATATCCAGAATTGTTGATGAACGTTTTACGATATTTACCAGGTCTTTTTCGCTGTAAAAATCGAGTTCCCTGGTGATACCGAACCTTTCCCTGAGCGGAGCAGAGAGGAGTCCAGATCTTGTTGTCGCACCAATCATGGTAAAAGACTCAAGGCGGTAACGATGTGTCCGGGCATGTGCGCCTTTGTCAAAGATAAAATCAACTGCAAAGTCCTCCATGGCGGGATAAAGGAATTCTTCAACGATTTTTGGAATGCGGTGTATTTCATCAATGAACAGGATGTCGCCCTTTTCAAGATGCGTGAGAATGCCCATAAGATCTCCGCCCTTTTCGAGGGCAGGACCAGATGAGGTTATTATTCTGGTTCCCATTTCATTGGCTATTATGTGAGCCAATGTTGTCTTTCCAAGGCCGGGAGGACCGTTAAGAAGAATGTGATCAAGGGATTCTTTCCTCTTCAGGGCTGCCTCTACCGCGATTTTCAGTGTTTCAACAACCTTGTCCTGACCGGTATATTCGGAAAGCCATTTGGGCCTGAGCGTAATGATGTTTTCTTCCTCCGGAGAGGAAAGGTCTCTGAGGATATCCGGGGGGTTCCTGTGTTCTTCATGAATCATTTTTTCTGCCCCCTGTATACTTCTTCGAAAAGCTCCTCTGAGGAATTTATGCGGGGATTTCTTTCAATCGCGTCCTGAATCATTGTACGTGCTTCCGTATATTTGTGTCCGAGCTGCGTTACCAGCACGTCCTCGACCTCTTTTGTGAAATCCTCAGCCAAAGGAGGCGCTGACTCCTCTTCACGGATGAGTGCATATTTCGCGACTTTTCCATTCAGCGTTGCGATGATCTTTTCTGCTTTTCTCTCTCCTATGCCTTTCAGCTGCTTCAGTGCCTTCACATCTTTGTCTTCGATGGAGCGCGCTATTTCCCTTACCGGCTTTGTCAGCGCCTTTACCGCCGCAGAAGGTCCAATGTCTTCGACCGATATGAACAGTTCAAAGAATTCCTTGTCAAGGGAATGAAGAAATCCGACAAGGACTGGTTTGGGCTGCCGCTCTGTCTGGTTGAAAGAGACGTACAGTTCAAGTTCATCCGAATCGACGCTGGTGCGCTTGATCTTGTTCATCACATATGCAGGGATTAAGATATCATATCCTACAGAGTTTACGACAAGGGTTAATCTGTCTTCATGGGCATGGCTGAAACGAAGAATTCCTTTCAGATATGATATCATCCTGTCTTTTCCCTTTTCATAATTTTCCGGTTGAATGCCGTAAGGGCTATTGCCAGCGCGTCAGATGCATGGAGGGATTTTATGCTTTCAATCCTGAGCATTTTTGTGACAGCAGACTTGATCTGGTATTTTCCTGCCCCTCCATGCCCGACAAGCGAATTCTTGATTTCCCTTGGGGCAATCTCAAGCAATGCGATACCATTCTGCGAAACGGACAGATATATAATACCTAAAACACTTCCCAATAATATACCGGCCCTCGGATACTTGACCAGTGAGAATACATTCTCTACAGCTATCAGTTCAGGGTGCAGGGAGTGTATCAACGCATCTATGTCTGTATGGATGTGCGACAGCCTCGACGAGATATGATCAGCAGGGGAAGTCCTGATGTGTCCGCAGGTTACCAGCGAAGGGATGCCGTTTATGCATTGAATTGCTCCAAAACCTGTTGTTGCTAAGCCTGGATCGATGCCAAGTATTATCATATGAAAAAATCAACGCATATGTGCAAAAAAAGACTGTTATCTTTTTCTCGGCGCCTCGAAGAGAATCTCCTCGACCATCTGGCAGAGGATATGTCCGAGTACAATATGGGTTTCCTGAATCCGTGGAGTATTGTCAGACGGGACAACAAAAGAAAATGTTGATCTGGATGCAACCTTCTCTCCTTTGGAGCCTGTAAAAAACACTGTTGTGAGTTTCTTTTTTTTCGCAACTTCCATGGCCTTGAGGACGTTCGGAGAGTTTCCGCTTGTGCTTATGCCAATTACAACGTCTCCTTCTTCAGAAAGAGCCCTGAGCTGCTTGGCAAAGATATCGGAAAAATCATAATCATTGGCTATTGAGGTGATAACCGCCATATCCGTGTTCAGCGCTATTGCCGGAAGCCCCGGACGTTCCTTTTTGAATCTGTTCACAAACTCTGCTGCAATATGAGACGCATCGGTGGCGCTGCCGCCATTGCCGAAGAGGATCAGTTTGTAGCCATCGTTAAAGGCATTGGCGATAGTTTTTGCAACATCAAGGATTTTTTCGATGGTTTTTTCATTGATGAATTTTTCCTTGACCTGTATGCTTTCCTCAAAAGCCCTGCGTATTTTCTCTTTCATGTGAATGAAGATGACCGGAATAATTGTATTTCATTAGAGTAACCAAACCTGAGGCATATGTCAATCAATACCTATTTCGTACTGATTCACACATGAGGCGAGGGGGCAATGCAAAACCTTGTGATAATCCTTGACCTTTTTAACATTCCTGTGTAATACTATTTTCGAAGTTTCGGAAGTATTGTTGTAAATGGCTTCAAGGACGTTGGACTTTGTAGCTTTTATACCATTATTCCGTAATCTTCTATTATTATTATCAAGGAGGTGTAGCAGAATGGTAAAAGGGACCGTTAAATGGTTCAACGAGTCCAAAGGATTTGGATTCATTACCAAGGAGGATGGCGGAGATGTGTTTGTTCATTATTCCGCAATTCAGGGAAATGGATTTAAGACACTGACCGAAGGTCAGGCAGTCAGCTTTGATGTTGTTGATGGTCCGAAGGGCCCCAAAGCAGAGAACGTTACGAAAATCTAACCAAAAAATGCAGGTTCCGGATCCCCGGAACCTGCACTATCAACTCCCTCTCTTTACTATTTTCTTTCAATATCAATAAATGGAAACTGAAGAGCACCTCGATATAGTAGATTATCAGGGGAATGTCATCAGATCTGCTCCAAGGTCAGAGATACATGGAAATCCTTCCCTTATCCACAGGGTTGTGCATATTCTCGTCTTCAACACAAAGGGTGAGATTCTTCTTCAGAAACGCTCCCAGCTCAAAGATGTGGCGCCCGGGAGATGGGATACATCAGTCGGTGGACATGTGGGGCTTGGAGAAGAGCTCGCTGTTTCGCTGCAACGGGAGATGCATGAAGAGCTGGGAATTTCAGGATTGGAGTCTGAATATCTCTATGCATACATTCACACAAACCATTACGAAACAGAACTGGTTACCACATACAGATGCATCTATGATGGAGTATTTTCTTTCAACAGGGAAGAAATTGACGAGGTAAGATTCTGGAGTTTTGATGAAATTCGCGAAATGATAGGGAAAAAGCTGCTGAGCGATAACTTTGAACATGAATTCCGGAAGTATCTCCAGTATATGGGAATGCCTTAGTCAAGCATGTTTATCTCTGCTTTCTGAACATGATGTCCCTGATCTCTGCTGCCGGGCCTTCCTTCGAGGGGCCGACGGCAGTTACCCTGTAGCTCCTCGCTACAGAGGGGGGTGCAGTATCAATGAATGAAGGAATAACTGTCTCACCGATCAGTACGTATGGTGCCTCACTGCCTATTTGCCGGTAAATACGATACCCGGTCAACCATGTTTCTGCGGGTTCTTTCCAAATGAGATAAACCTTTTCTCTGGTTGAAACCGCCTGTAACGATGAGGGAGCAGATGGCATGAACTCGGAAGGATCGACCATGATTTCTGAAGAAGGAGGTCCCTCATTGCTGATGTTCGTTATCTTGAGGCTCCTGACCGTATAATAAACTGTTTTGCTGATATGGAAGGAGTCATTAAAAACTGGCATCCTGAGGGGATCTTTATTAAGAGGAACAGACGTAAAAGAGGCTTCTTTTTCTCTTTTGTATATATTAAACAATACTCCTTCTCCCGGGCTGTTCCACATAATTCTCAGCGTATCATTTCCCGGACTGTAGGTAAGGTTTTCGGGAGGTGATGGCAGTTCAGAGGGAGTTGCTTCCAGCAGGCGTGAATCATCACTTGTCACGTCTTTCAGGCTCAGCGTAACAATCTTGTATCTGTATAATACGCCTGTCTGAAAGTCGGAGTCTTTGTAGGAGCGAATGGTGTTTGCAAGAAACGCGGTTTTTTTGAACTCCCCGTTTGCAGACTTGAAGAGAATAAATCCCTTTACCGAGGATTCCTTATTCCTGGGAAATGCCCATGAAAGGAGGATATCTGATTCTCTGTGAACGGCTGTAAAATCCGAAGGAGGTTCCGGTTTTTCGTACAGACGTAATGTAGGATCGCCTTTCTTGCCACAGGAACAAAGAAGAAAAAATGCGGTAACCATCAGGCAGGAAAGAAGAATAAGAGAAATCAGCCGTATGTTGTTATGAGGCGCACTGATCTGGCGATAAGGATTGTCATTGCGTGCGTTATGAAGCAATCCCGCCTTCTCATGGGAGAAGGATGCGAACCTTCCATGTGTGCGCAATATCACGTTTGTCAACCGTTTGAGATGCTTATCACAGGATCTGGGAAGTATATTATTCATACATATTGCCGGATTCGTACCTGATGTTTACTTCCTGCGGCCGACTAATTTCAGAAGTCTTTTTATCTGTTTTTTCACCTCACGGGGAGAAGTGCTGCCGGGTGTCTGCTTGTTTCTGACCGATGCCTGAGGCGAGAGGCAGGAATAGACGTCATGCGAAAATGCATCAGAAAACCTGTACAATTCCTGCAAACTGAGATCTTCAAGCCTTTTCTTCTTTTTCAGGCAGAAGAGGACGATTTTCCCGGTTACCTCGTGGGCTTTTCTGAAAGGAACACCTTTCTTTACAAGATACTCAGCGAGATCGGTTGCCGTAGCATATGCGTCACCGGCAGTGGCAAGCATTCTCTTGTCGAAAAACCGTATGCCGGGAAGCATTTCAATCAGAACCGCAAGACATGATTTGACAGTATCAACAGTATCGAATAACGGCAATTTATCTTCCTGCATATCCCTGTTATACGAAAGGGGAAGTCCCTTCATAACCGTCAAAAGGGCCAGGAGATTTCCGTATACCCTTCCGGACTTTCCCCTTATGAGTTCTGCAACGTCAGGATTCTTTTTCTGGGGCATTATGCTTGAGCCTGTCGTAAACGCATCGGGCAGGTTAATGAACCTGAATTCTTCTGATGACCAAAGTATCAGTTCCTCTGCAAACCTTGACAGATGCATAATCAGAATAGAGGAGTCGGACAGAAATTCTATGGCAAAATCCCTGTCCGAAACCGCATCAATACTGTTCCATGCAATACCGTTAAAACCCAGAAGTTTGGCAACATAGTGACGGTCAATCGGAAGTGTGGTTCCGGCAAGCGCACAAGAACCCAGGGGAAGCTGATTTATGCGTTTCAGAGAATCGCTGAACCTTTCAACATCTCTTTGCAGCATCTCAACATAGGCGAGAAGGTGATGGGAAAGGAGCACAGGCTGCGCCCTCTGGAGGTGCGTGTACCCCGGGAACAGAAGTTCCAGATGGTGAGATGCGATGGAGAGCAGGGTATTCTGCAGCTTTCTGATCAGCGATATCACTTCTTCCGACTCAGCCCTGAGATACAACCTGAGATCCAGAGCAACCTGATCATTTCTTGAACGGGCAGTGTGGAGCCTTGCACCTGCATCGCCGGTTTTTTTAATGAGGGCAGATTCAATATTCATGTGGATATCCTCAAGATCCTGCCTGAATGAAAATTTGCCAGCTTCAATTTCCCCTGCGATCTCTTCAAGACCTTTTATGATCTTCACGGAGTCCTTCTGAGAAATGATGCCCTGTTTGGCGAGCATTCTGGCGTGAGCGATGCTTCCGCGGATATCATGCATCCACAGACGGTGATCAAATGAGACCGATTCCGTAAAGGTCTCAACAATTCTGGAAGTATCTTCGCTGAATCTGCCTGACCATAATTTTTTCATATGCTTTTCTTGAACCCCATTCTCATGTCTTCGAGTTCCCTGAACACTTCGTAGATAATCTCTGTAGTGTTCAGTTTTATCGGACCCTTCATGACATACTGGGGAACAATTCCCTCAATGAATTCAAACCACCCTTCATTCCATGAGATGGCATCAAGGAGAAGTTCCTTTGCGAAACGGACCATTATTTCCGTAAGCAGTTCAAGTGAAAAGTAATTCAGATCAATAAGCCTCTGCGTGAAAGGCAGCTTCATTGTCTGGCTCTGTTCAAGGGCTGACCTGATATTGTTGATATCGAGGAATGATCCCCGGGCGATGTATTCTCCGAGTCGTTCCCCTTCCTTGTTTGATGAGACATATACGATTTTGCCTTCTTCGAGATAAATCTTTTTGTCGACACCATGGAAGCTGGCATTGAGAGTTCCCGATTTTCTTGAAAGATCAACCCATTGCAGAAGATCCGTCAAGGGCATTACTGATATGTCGCCTTTTATCGAAGCCACGTTGACCCTCCCGAAGCAGTATATATACTTGTCTGAATTGAAATCTATAATAAAGGTAGGAAAAGGTACTGTCAAGATACATGCAGCCATTCGACGAAATATAGGCGATAGCAGAGCCATGCATTGCTTGAACCTTGAGATAAGCGGATAAATTACGATAGAGTAAAGATATGCCGAATGTATCGCTCCAGGCTTTACAGGAAAAAATAGAATCTATCATCAAAGGCAAAGGCAATGTGGTAAAAATGGCATTGCTTGCCCTGCTCGGACGGGGACATCTTCTTATAGAAGATGTCCCCGGTGTCGGCAAGACAACTCTTGCGTTCACGATTGCAAAAGCCACAAACTGTTCTTTTCAGCGTATCCAGTTCACCAGCGACCTTCTCCCTACAGATATTCTAGGAGTTAACATATACAACCCTGACCGTAGGGAGTTTGAGTTCAGACGCGGACCGATATTCACCAATATCGTCCTCGCCGATGAGATCAACAGGACTAATCCGAAGACTCAGTCGGCTCTTCTTGAGGCGATGAATGAACGGAGGGTTTCAATAGAGAGAAAAACATATGTTCTCCCGGAACCGTTTATGGTAATTGCGACCCAGAATCCCCTTGAATATCATGGCACTTTTCCTCTTCCCGAGAGCCAGCTCGACAGGTTCATGATGCATTTAAAAATCGGATATCCGACTCTCTTATATGAAAAAAAAGTAATCTTCGAACAGTCCAGCTTCGAGGATATTGAATCAATGGAACCTGTCATTTCTGCTGATGAAATCATTAAGATGCAGAGGGAAGTTGATCTTGTGAGAGTTGACGACAGTCTTCTGGATTACCTTATTCATATAATCAGGGAAACACGGACGAACGATCATATCCGGCTCGGAGTCAGTCCGAGAGGAGGACAGTTTCTCCTGAAAACCGCGAAGGCGAACGCATATTATGAAGGAAGGGATTATATCGTCCCGGGAGATATCAAGGAAACCGCCCCCCTGGTTCTTGGCCACAGAGTCATTCTTAAGACAAGGACATATTTTTCAGACGCGGAGAGAGTGATAGAGGAAATTCTCGAAAAAATACCTGTCCCTCTATGAAGTCAAGCAGGGAAGGCAAACGATTTATCCTTGCCTCGGCGCTCATCGCTGTCGCTGCTTTGAATACCGGCAATAATCTTATTTACCTTATCCTTTCCATGATGCTGTCCATTCTTCTCCTCTCGGTTCTCATCCTCCATATCAACCTCAAAGGGTTGAAGGTAAGGGTATCCCAGACCCAGCCGATATTTTCCAATCAGAGGGGAATGGTAGACATAGCAGTGACAAACCTGAAGAAAAGGATTTCTTCATATTCAGTGAAAGCGTTCATAGGGGAAGAAATAATAGGTAGCGGGTATTTTCAATGCATACCTCATTCAGCAGTCATAGTAAATCGCGTCTCCGTTATATTTCAGAAAAGAGGCATGTATGGACATGACTCATCCGCCCTCGAGTCTGGGTTCCCCTTCATTTTTTTAACCAAGAAGACGCGTCCCGGGACGGAAGGCAGTGTCATAGTTTACCCGGAAATCCGGGAATCGGACAGATGGCTTTCTGAAATGTTAAGAGATGGCTATGAGCGCCTGCTTCCAGGTTCGGGAAAGTCAGATGAGTTCTCAGTGATAAGAGAATTCAGATATGGTGACGACTGGAGAAAAATTCACTGGAAGGCTTCAGCAAAGACAGACAAAATGATGGTTATGGAATATGCTGCAGATGAGCCGAAAAAGATTACGGTAATTCTCGATAACCTGAAACCTCTGTATCCCGAATCATTTGAAAAGGCTGTATCCCTTGCAGCAACAATCTCCGACAGGTTTCTGAGAGAGGATTTCTTTGTTAGGCTCCTAACCTGCAGGAAAGTCATCCCTTTCGGGTCCGGAAGGGATCATCTCCTGAAGATTCTCGATATCCTGGCGGTCATTGAGGGACAGGAAAGCTGGGAATGTCCGCTGTCTACTGAAGCCATCCCTGAAGGCTACTCTGTGCTCATACTGAATTCAGCGCAGTCACCGCTGAAAAAATTCATTTCATCCAGTAACGCGGTTATTTATGCCTCAACTTTATAAAGGACTGACATTTATCCTTGCCCTTGCAGGATGCATCAGCCTGTTAATCTCAGGAGAGATAAACTATTTTCTTTCTTTTTCTGCTCTTGCGCTATTCGCCGGGTATTACCGGTTCTTCAGGAATTTGCCCCATGCGCCAAAATGGGTCATCGGTGGTCTTTCGGGTCTCACACTTCTGGTATTCCTGATAGATTCACTTATGATATCGGATGATTATTTTATCGCTGTTGCGCATCTCACAATCACGTTTCAGGCAATAAAAAGTTTTGATTTGAGAGAGCCATGGGATCATCTGCAGGTATATTTCATGTCCCTTCTGCAGCTTATTGTTGCTTCAGAGCTTACCCATTCGATTGCATTTGGTTTCATCTTCGTCCTGTTTCTCATTGCCCTTGTTGCGGCCATAGTCTATGCCCATTTTGTAAAGGAAGGAAAATCGCTCGGGGTAAGCATATCACGACCTGTTCTTGCCATCTCCCTTATGGTATTAATGCTGACTGCAGTATTGTTCGTTTCAATCCCCCGTGTTACAGGCGGGTTATGGGGAAAGACGCATAAAAAGGGGATACGGACGATAGGTTTTTCAGAACGGGTCGATTTCGGGTCATTCGGAGATCTCAAATCAGATTCAACAATAGTCTTGAGAGTCGAACTCGCAGGAGAATCACGACGTCCCTATTACTGGAGGGGAATATCCCTGAACGATTTTGACGGAATATCCTGGAACAATACCATGAGTGTGAGAGAAGGTATTTACCGTGATGGCGAAAGGTTTCTCATAAAGCCTTTTGAGGAGGCTATGGCTGTTATCCAGAAGATCTATCTTGAGCCGATGGATACAGATGTGATATTCGGTCTGACCGAGATGAAAGCGGTCGAGTCACAGGGGAGGGTGATTCTGACCGATCGTGCAGGATCAATTTTCATGCCGTTAAAGAAGGGCAAACGGTTCAGTTATGTTGCCTACAGTGTGCCGGGAGATATTCCTGTTACAGGCACATTTGAAAGTTATCTGCAAATACCTCCGGGAGTGGAAAAAATCTCGAGGCTTGCAAGAAGTCTGGTTACGGAAAACGAGAGCGATATCGAAAAGGCGGTGAAAATTGAAAAATATCTCAGAGATAACTATTCTTATTCCCTGTCCGTGCCAGAACCACCGAGAGGGATTAATCCGGTTGAAGACTTCCTGTTCAGGACAAAAAGGGGTTACTGTGAACATTATGCGACTGCGATGGTACTGATGATGCGTTCGATAGACATTCCCGCCCGCATTGTTACCGGGTTTCTCGGGGGTGAATTAAATGAAATTGGAAACTACCTGATCGTCCGTCAGAGCGATGCGCATTCATGGGCAGAAGCGGCAATTGGCGGCAAATGGAAGCTGTTTGACCCCACGCCCCCGGTGTCACTGTCACGTTTTTCGGGATCGTCGCTTTTTCTTGACATGCTGAAAATGAAATGGAGCAGATATATTGTGTCGTTCAGTACAGATGATCAGAAAACAATAGTAAAAACGTTTACGATTCCGAAACGTCTGACATTTGCCGAAGGGTTCAGAGCAAAGAAAATAGTATCTGATGCACTGCGTTTTCTGATACTTATGCTTATATGCATAGCATTGTTGACAGGTATGTATTTCCTCAGGAGAAGGTATCCGGGAAGATACAGTTTCGTTACCGCACAGTACATTTCCCTGAGAAAGTATCTGAAAAAGAAGGGAATGGATATCAATCCGTCTCTCACTTCCTCGGAGATACAAAGGGAGGCTGCAAGAAATGGACCAAGTCTGATCAGGGAGTTCCTCATCATTTATGAAGAACACAGGTTCGGAGGAAAGAAGATGACCGGACAGGACAGGGAAAGATACAATCTTTTACTGAAAGAGATTAAAAAACAGATATCCCGATGATTTTACGGTTCATGTGCTGAAAGGATACGTGTCAAGATCTTCCGATCCCCAGCCGAACGCACCGATCAGAGGCACAAATACACATGGCGTATGACGTTCTTCGGAAAAAGTGCCATGAGGCGACTTTCTGACTTTGAGAAGCTGCTGTGAAAACCGGTCTCCTACCGGTGCAATCAGGATTCCGCCCGGCGCAAGCTGATCCTTCAGAGGGGCAGGTATTTTCGGAGTTCCCGCAGTAATCAATATCCTGTCGAACGGTGCGTTTTCAGGAAGCCCTTTAGTACCGTCACCAATCTTTACATGAATGTTATCGTAATAAAGCGATCTGAACTTTTTTTCTGCGCGTTCTGCAAGCGGGGGAATACGTTCTATGGTAAAAACTTCACCCGATAGTTCCGCAAGTATCGCTCCCTGGTAGCCTGATCCTGTCCCGACTTCCAGAACTTTTTCCATACCTTTCAGTTCGAGAAGTTCAGTCATTATCGCTACCATGAATGGTTGCGAAATTGTCTGCCCTTCACCGATCGAAAGGGCCATATCGTCATAGGACCTGTGCTGCATGGATTCGTCAACAAAAAGATGTCTCGGGACTTTTTTCATTGCGTTGATGACGCGCTCGTCTTTTATGCCCCTCGCGATCAGCTGGGTTTTGACCATCATATCCCGCAGTGAGGCGAAGTCTTTCATGGAAGTTTTGCACCTGCTGCCCGTGCAGCGATTACCCCTGATACAGAGGCCTGAATAAGTCCCCTGCTGACTCCGGCTCCATCACCGATCGCAAAGAGATTGTCAACCTCGGTCTCGAGTGAATCTGAAAGTTTCGGCAAAACCGAATAGAATTTGACTTCAGCTCCGTAAAGAAGGGTGTGCTCCGAGTTCACTCCAGGAGCGACTTTATCAAGCGCATCAAGCATTTCGATGATATCCGAAAGATAACGGTATGGCAGGACAAAACTCAGATCTCCCGGTGTTGAGTCTCTGAGAGAAGGGGTAACCTTGCCTTTTTCTATACGTTCGCGGGTAGAACGTCTTCCCTGCCGCAAATCGCCCAAACGCTGGACAATTACTCCTTTGCCGATAAGATTTGCAAGTCCTGCAATATATCTTCCGTAGAGAATCGGTTCATTGAATGGCTCGGTGAAGAACGTGCTGACGAGCAGTGCAAAATTGGTATTTTCAGATTTGCTGTTTGCATAACTGTGACCGTTTACGGTCCAGATTCCCTTAAGATATTCCTTTACAACTTCACCCCGGGGATTGACGCAGAATGTTCTGACCATATCGTTGAATTTTCTGGAACGGAATATCAGTTTAGGCTCGTAGGTGATTCTCGTGATAGGATCAAGGACAGCGGCAGGCAGTTCGACTCTTATTCCTATATCTACAGGATTCTTGAGCAGGGTAAGTCGAAGCCGCTTTGCTTCTTTTTCGAGCCATCTTGAACCCTCACGTCCCGGAGCAAGAATTACAGCGGATGAGAGAAGCTTTGTGCCACTCTTCAAGGTGACGCCGGCTGCACGCCGTTTTTCTATTATAACCCTTTCTGCTTCAGCGCCGAAAAGCACTTCGATCCTGCCGGAAAGCGAATCCCTGATATTCTTTAGCACTGTTCTGCAGCGGTCGGTACCGATATGCCGTATTCTCGTAGGAATGAACGTAAGATCATTCTCTGACGCGAGCTTTGCAATTCTCTCTATTTCTCTGTCGTCGTTTCCGTAAATTGTATGCGGAGCGCCGTGCATGACATATGTATCATCGACATAATCGATCAGAGATTCAAGCGTATTCCTGTCAAGATACCTGAGAAGGTGACCGCCGATATCCGGGGAAAGATTCAGTTTCCCGTCACTGTACGCACCCGCACCTCCCCAGCCGCTGAGAAGCGCACATTCAGGACATGTGGCGCACGAGATTTCTTTTACTTTCATGGGACATGACCTCTGATCGATGTTTTTTCCCTTCTCAATGATAAGAATCTTCAGATGAGGCTTTTGTTGCAATAGCTCCATGGCAGAAAAGATGCCTGCGGGTCCTGAACCGACTATTATTACGTCGTACCTTTTCATATATGGGGTTAACCGAGGCTGAAGGAAAGCCTTTGTTTCAGGAAGTTCAGTGCTTCATAGTTTGTAAGGTCAAGATGCACAGGGGTTATGGAGATACGGTTGTCCTGAACGGCCTGAATGTCGGTATCCTCTCCATGTTCCCAGAAAGGCTTCCCCCCGCCTATCCAGTAATGTTTTTCTCCATGGGGATCGTAGGTGTCCTGAATAGAATCGTCATAAATGCGTTTCCCCTGTCTCGTAATTTTTATGCCTTGAATCCGGCTGACCGGCACATCGGGCACATTAATGTTGAGAAGGGTATCATAGGGAAGAGAGTGTTCAAGGACATATTTCCCTATTTCATATGCTGTTTTTGCAGCAGTTTCAAAGTTCCAGGAAGATCTGCACTGGTTTCGAATGACGAGTGAAACGGCAAAGGCAGGGATGCCCATAATAGTGCTTTCTATCGCAGCAGAAACGGTTCCTGAATAGGTTATATCGTCACCGAGATTCGCCCCTTTGTTGATTCCCGAAACCACAAAGGCAGGTTTTGCGGGAAGGATCTTATTGACACCAATCGCTACGGCGTCGGTAGGTGTTCCGTTGATGCTGTATACCTGGTGTCTGATCTCTTCTACCCTGAGGGGCCTGTGCATGGTAAGCGCATGACTTACTGCGCTGCGTTCGCGGTCAGGAGCAACAATATAGGCGTTTCCAAGCTGTTTCATGGCATTAAAGAGAGAAATTATGCCAGGAGAATATACGCCGTCGTCGTTTGTCACAAGGATTAATGGCATCAGGATTATTGTATCAGAATAACACGTCTGTGTTAAACGGAAAATACATGACGCAGAAAAGTGTTTATGCAGTATTTGCGATAGGGAAGAACCCATATGGAAAAAATCGCACATCACGGATGTAATTCAATAAGTTCACGGATTTGCTATAATAAAAACCAATATGGAAATGCTCTCAATGCAGCGGAATATCGTTCGAATATGAGAGAAATCATTAACATAATTATGGATAAAATGCCTTTGGGGATCATGCTCTATAATCAGAGAATGGAGAATGTTTACTGCAACAGGAGAGCAAACAGTTTTTTGAAAAGATATGCGCCTCCGCGTGAGATTTACAATATAGGCAAGAGAATCTTTCAGGCGATAAAAAAATCAAAACTGCATGAGGAGTTTCCCGGAGAAGTTGTCCTGACCAAGAGCCTCTACGGCTCTTCCAGCAACTGGATATTCAAGTTTTTCATATGTGAATCTCATCAACCCCTTGTGGGGGTCTTCATAATAGAAGAGTCCATCTCAAATAAGATTGACATGAATCAGATCAGGCAGCAGTTCAAACTAACGCGCAGAGAGACAGATGTGCTCAGAAGGGTTCTTGACGGGTTGAAAAATATTGAAATTGCAGATGATCTCGAAATATCCGAGCAGACTGTGAAAGACCATCTGAGCAATGTGTATATGAAAACCGGTGTTGAGAACAGATTTGCTCTTATCAGATCACTTATCAAGCCATCTCAAATTGGATATACTTAGTAATTCCCTGTGACAGAAGAGGCGTGCATCCTACGCCGGTAGGATTGACTATATATCTTCGTATTGAAATACTAGAGAGAAAAGAGGCTTGTAGATATATAATTAGCAATTGCTTATAGTATTGTTCCTGGACATATTGTCTCTGATGTTGAGTATTAATGGAAGGTTACAGTAAAAAGACTGCCATGAAGAACAGAAGAAGACATGAAAGGTTTCGTGCAGAGATACTCGAGATCAAAGGGAAGATGCTCCTCGCCAAGCATGTAAAGATTCTTGACATCAGCGCTGGCGGAATATCATTGAAGGCGGACAGAAGATTAAACATAGGACATGAATATTCCCTGAGAATTGAGGGAAAGGGAAGGAGCTTTCAGGTAAAGGGAACAGTTGTGTGGTCTTTGCTTGGCGAATCCATGGAAACCCTTGGTGGCGAAGTTGTTCCGGTATACAAGGCCGGCATGAAATTCACAGACGTTTCAGAATCCACATATCATGCAATAGGCAGTTTCATATCGCTTTACAGGCAGGAATCTGAAAAACTGTATGCCACAGAGCACAGAGATATCAGCCGTGTATTGCTGGCTTTGCAAGAAGAAGAGGCAGAGAGTCTCAGAAAAATCGCAAATAATGGCGATGCCTCTTCCCTGCCAGTGGATGAACCGCACAGTAAATATATGTTTTCAGATATCGTTAGGAAACAATGACTCCGTGGGTTGTTCAGTTCCGTGTATAGCGTTACAGCAATTCCGGGGAACCCAAAGTAATACTATTATCCGTGTCCCTTTGACTCTTTAAGCTTTTCTTTTAGTTCCTCAATCTGATCCATGAGCTGTTTTATTTTGAGTTCCCTGCCGATTGCGATGTCGTAGAATTCTTCAAGTTCTCTGAGACGTTTTCTGAGGTCTTCACGGATTTTCATCTGATTTATCCGTGCTGAAAGTTCCTGCAAAGAGAAGGGCTTTTTAATAAAATCTGTCGCACCGGCCCTGATGGCAGCATCATAGGAAAAATCATTTGTTAATCCAGTCATGATAATGATTTTCAAATCAGGTCTGAGATGCTTGACCTTTTTCGTCATTTCAAACCCGCTCATTCCATGCATATTGATGTCTGTAACCATTAAATCAAAATTGGCCTTTTCGATTATTTCGAGCGCATCCCGTGCATTAGAAGCGGTTTCGCAATCGTATCCTTCCAGGCTGAGGCTGTTCCGAAGCATATTGAGTATAGTTATATCGTCATCGACAATGAGTATGGTGTTTCTGTATTTCATTCTGTATATGTGATGTCCATAGCCTTCAGTGTAAATAAAACATAATATCATTACTGTCCGGTTAAAATAGAGCCCCTTGGATAGGAGTGTCCTCGCTTATTTTTAATCTATCAGGCTTTAATGTAAGGATATCTATGATAGCCTTTCTTTCGAAAAGCATTTCTCGTATAACA
>JBFMCL010000007.1 GCA_040754395.1 Nitrospirota bacterium
TTCTCTTGCACTCTTCAGGATGATTCCAGAGCCATCTGACCTTTTCAGCAAGTTCACTCGTACTCATTGGAGTGAATAAAAGCCCGGTAACCTCATCTTTCACAATGTCAGCCATCGCTCCGAGATTAGATGCTATCACCGGCTTGCAGTGCGAAAATGCCTCAATATTTGCAAGACCGAATGTTTCGTGGACAATAGAAGGCATGACAAGAAATTTTGCATCATTGATAATCTTCCTGCATTCGAGATATGGTTTATAGCCAATGAAATCTATACTTTTTACATTTAGTTCATCAACGAGGGATTTGAAAGTCCTCGCATCAGGCCCATCTCCCACAATTTTTAGCGGGATATCTGGCAGGTCTTTCCATGCACTGATGAGAGTCCGCAGCCCTTTCTCTTCACCGAGCCTTCCAATGAAAACCGCATACTCACCATCGCGATATGTTTCCTGTTCGAACGTATCATCAACAAAATTGGGCTTTAAGAAGAGTTTTTGATCACCAAAGCCTGCATCGAGATAGATTTTCCTCTGTGATTCAGTCAGGCAGATATATCCGTCAATTTTTTTTTTGAAGGTTTGTAAATACCAATGCAGTTTGAGCATAAATGCTATGGGAATCGATTGAAGTTTTGATCCCTTAAAGCACCCGTATGTGATACTTTGAAAATATCCTCCGTCTTTGCATTCATTACAAGTAGTTCCATTCCTCATCATAAACGCCATGGGGCATAAATATCTGAAGTCATGAAGTGTCTGCACTACCGGGACCCCGGCCGTATCCGCCGCGTAGAAAACCGATGGAGAGATGAAAGGGAAGAAATTATGCAAATGAACGATATCGGGTTTTTCATCATCAAGAACCCTTTTTATTTTTTTGTAGTAATTGAACGACCAGGGCACCTGGAGGATGATGGAAAGCTTTTTAAGGGCGCCCGCTCTGTCGAACTCATCATTCGAAGGGTTTATTTTGATAACTTCGTGCCCGTGCTGCTCCAGCAGTCTTGATTCTTTGCTGAATACAATATCGTCGCCGCTCGAAGAGCCGGAACGGTGGGAGTTATGGATGAGAAGAAGCTTCATTCAGAATAAAAGGATTCTGCTACCAGGGGACAGTGTCGGTTATCGGTCTTAATCTTTTTCGAGTTCTTCCTTAACTGCTCTGGAATGTACATTAAGATGTGTAACCGAAGCAATTAATTCTCCCAGGACTTCTTCGAGCTGTTCATCCGAGAGAGTCTCAAGTTCAAGCTGGTTTATCAATTTAACGGTTGACAGGCATTCGTCCTTCAATTCATTCAGCAAAGTTGATAAAGTTGCGCTTATCTTGCTGCTGACTACCGGCATTCTTTCACCTCCCCCGCTTTAACCTTCTCCGGGCCTTTTCTATTTCCTCTGTATAAATCATAATTTCTCTTTCCCAGTACCTTATCAAGCCTGTGTCAGGAACTGCCCTGGATTTTTCTTTAGCTATCTTTTCTGTATGTTCCACAACAAGCTTTTCAAAACTTCGAATCGATTTTAAAATACGTTTCTTGTTCAAACTCCAATCCTTTTAAAGATATTATACTGTTTCTGAAGAAAAAGGTTACCCATCACCTCTTACCCACCTATAACCTCTCACCCATCACCTCTTCATAAATTTTCTTTATAAATTCACCCTTTTTCTCCCAAGTATAATGCTCCCCGACTCTTTTTCTTCCAGCCTCGCCCATCTTTCTCCTCAGATCAGAGTCACTCGCCAATTTGATGATTGCGTCTGAGAGATCATGAATCGTCTGTTCAGGATTGACAGGCTTAATCTTTATGCCGCACTCTTCGGTTACGATTTCAGAAGCACCTGGCACATCAAGGCAAATAACGGGGAGTCCGATTGACAAGGCATCAAACAAAACAGTCACACCACCTTCTTTTAGGCTTGGGTTCACAAAAATTGCACTTTTTCCCATATATTCAAGATATTCTGCAGCACTAACCTGACCTGCAAAATGTACGTTTTGTGATATGTTTTCCTCTTCACATATTTGCTGAAGTCTTTTCCTGTCCCCACCATCGCCGAGAATCAATAGTTTTGCACCTTCATATTTTTGTACAATTGCCGAGAATGCTTTCAGAAGCAGGTCGAATCCCCGCCATGTCTCCAGGCTGCCAACCGCAATAATCTGCATATTATTTTTTCTATCAGCATCAATATTCCGTGAACTGACTGCAACATCTGTTGTAACTAAGACTCTTTTTGAATATTGAAAGGGAATCCTACTTGCTGTATCGCCTGTCTTGGCTAAGATGCGATTTGCTTTTTTACACGTATGAAGAAATAACAAATTTGCTTTTAAAGAAAGCACCATGACATCTCTTAATGTTTCTCTTATTTTGGATTTACAATCAAACGACTGCCTGAACGCGGCCGGGATATGCTCGCCACCACCTAACGGCCCCCAGATAAATGGGATTACAAGAAAAGGCATTAAGGTTGGAAGCCAGATATTACCGAATGTGAGGTGGTGGACAATGGCAAACCGGTTCTGCCTATGACTTTTCCGCGCTAGCCTATATGCACCAAGTTGCCAGAGGGCATAATAGAGATGAACGCCCCTTTTCCCTCTTTTCCAAAAAGTGAGCCATTTAGGAACATCGTAATAAATAAAATGCAGATTCGGATCAGGGTTTTTCCGCAGTTCCTCCTCTATTACATTCCGATTGTTCGCTCTCGTTATCACCCATGTATCGGCAAACCTCGCAATCTGCTTCGCCCAGTTCCACCCCACACCGGGCTCGGAGCCCTTGTTGGGTTCGCAGGCGTAAGCGCTGATTAAAACCTTCGGTTTTCGCTCTTGGCTCATAGTAATTAGCTCTTGGCTCATCGTTTATGGCTCATCGTTTATCGCCGCTATGATCTATCAGCGATGAACTATGAGCTTTTTTTATGGAATTAATAAGACTTGAAAGCATTTTTCCGATGCGATCCCCAAGGTCTTTAATCTCATTGAGTTGTGCATCGCTAATCCACTCCCTATGAAGAAAAATGACAAGCAAAGTAATAGTTTCATATAATGATCCTCTGGCAATATAAAGAAACTGAATAAATTCTTTTTTAGAGTATCTGCCCTTGCCTTCTGCAATATTTAGAGCGACGGACGTAGATGCTGCTTCCAACTGCTCGATAAGCCTGTAATGTTTCCTTTCTGTCTTCATATCTTCGGTAAGATTTATTACCGTATTTGCAAACTCAACAGCCTTTTTCCATACTTCCAAATCCTCAAAAGCAAATTTAACTTTTTTCATACGATTCTTTCTCTATTATTTGGAATTTCTCCATGAGCTATGAACTATGAGCGCTCTCCTAATCACCCATCACCCATCACCTCTTATTAACTCCATCATCCCGGCCCAGGTATCGAGCATGTGTTTGATATTACCTTCTATCCTGCCTTTTTCCCGCTCGATATAAAGAAGACTTATATCAAGGAGATAGCAAAGAAGCAGGGGCATTGATAATTCGTCCCTAATCCCTACTAAACTACTATACTTACTCAACATTTTTTCATTCTTCATGACTCTTTTTAACAAGCCGGCCGGCTTAAGATGTCTGACCAGAATTCCGTCCTGGACAATAAAGTGAAAGATATCAAGCATCGGTGGATATTCTCTTTCCGCGTATTCCCAGTCGAAGACGTACAATCTGCCGTCGTGAAAGAATGTATTCCAGGGAGTAAAATCCCTGTGGCATAAGCCGAATGGAACCAATTCATTCCCGATTTTTTCTTCAATAAAATCTCTAATTTTCCCCAATTCTCTCAATCTCTCATCTTCTGAATTTCTCAACTTCTCAACCTCTAAATCTCTTACCCTCTCTTTCAGCCTCTTCGCAAACTTACTCTCCCTATATTTAATTACCATCGAGGTCTTCAGAAAAATCTCGGCGAGGAAGTCGATATGAGCATCCGAGAGATTACTGTCATATTTTGAATGAGCGCTCTTCAATGTGTCGAGAACAAGAATATCTACCCCTTTCACGGGGCCGTGATAGAGGACTTCTGGAAATAACCCGTTATTAAGACTCAGGTTACGCATATCTTCTAATATGCCGGCCTCGTTCTTCAGGAGTTCGTCAACATCTTTATTGCCGGACACTTTGATATAGCCCAGGATATCGCCGCCTGAATTCATCACCTGAATTGTTATCTTTTTGTGGCATCCTTCAGTCCCCAAAAAAATAGCGTAGTAAAGGTCATCTCGCCCGAATATCTTTTTTATCGCATCGTCATTCTTTCGGAAATAAACGGCGGGCTTTTTGCCGATATTTGTGAATCCTCCTCTGGCTGTCAGGATAGCAAGTTGCTTAAGGATTTTAGCTCTCAGCAAACTCGGTTGATAGAGGGCAAGTGATGAGATAAATAGTTTCTTATCGAAAACAGGGACTATCCAGCGCGGGTTCTTCACAGAAGGGAGAATTGAATATTTTTCATTCTTCGAATCGTGCGGAATGCCACCGGGAAGAAATTCTCCGAGAAAACCAACCAAGCTTGTAATGCTCTTAATCTGCACGCCGAAGAAGTCTCTTTGTCTGCAAGCTCTTTTCTTTCAGAATCAGATATGAGATATCTTTCACTACGTCTTCAACCGGCCTGTTCGTGGATACACGCCGGGCATTGGGGATTGCCGGCAGAACTTTCCGGAACTCGTGCACCTGTCTTTCGAGCTCGGGCAATGACAATTCCTGCTTCCTTTCATGCAACACTTCCGGCTCTGCATCGAGATATATAGTCAGATCGGGTGACGGTATGAACGGAAGGATTAGTTTTACCAGAAATCCTGGAATGTTAAACTGATACCGTTGCAGATCCACAAGGTAATCATAATAATATCTGTCAAAAATAATAATGTGTTTCCTGACTTTTGCCCAATATATTTTGACAGGATATCCTAATATATAATCGACAACATAATATAAAAACCTAATCGATGATTTTATAAAATTCTGTTTGGGATGTTTATGTGGGTTTGGATTAGTTGCAACCTCTTCTGATGGATTCCAGAACTTAAGCTTCCCCATCGAAGGCAATAAATAAGGTCTCCAGTATTGTATCCTGCCACCATGAAAACTTCCTGAAACCCTTTCAAGGAGAAGATTTCCTATCGTTGATTTCCCGCTTCCGTCTGGACCTAACAAGACAATGCTGAACCCTACCGAATGCAATAATCTTTGAATAATTCTCTTGAATTGTGCAATACCATATTGCAACATATATCCAAATGACGTATTTTTTTTTGACCATTTCCTTAACGCATTTCTGTAATCTTTAATTTGATCCCGGAATTTGTTTTTGTCTTCTAATTTTGTTAATTCTCTTATCGAATCACTGATTGCTTCACCGAAAATACCTTCAAGGTTTTTTCTGATATTTGTCGAGGCCTGTTCGACCAAAATTTTCATTTTTTCTATATGGTCTTTTTTTAGATCATTTTTCAGTATTCTTCTCATAACAAGAAACGGATATTCAATTTCTGCTGTAGGAATGAAAAAATTCTTATATTGTTTCTTATTTTCAAGCAACAGACGACTCGGCAATAAATTTGGATACCCTTTTGCGCTGAAATCTGTAAAAAAATCCAGTTGAAGCCTGAATCTCTCATCAATTTCTAAAGGTGATAATATGTAGGCGCATTTGTGATATCCGTGCCAGATTTTTTGAATAATTTCAACGTTATGTCTCGAGGCAATTTGCAGTATCAGTGAATCCAGTTTTTCGAAAGCCTCTTTGTCAATTGCTATATCAACATCAGTCGGGATAATGTCAGGCATATTTTCATAATTATTCATCACGCAATACTCGATATTTAAATCATTAAAATAATCGAATAAATTCGATAATATAACCGAATCTAGTTTCATTGATATTTTGTTGACAAATATGGTGTCAGGGGCTAGATATTAGGGATAAGGGCGGATAGTTTTTTCCCTAAAGGAATAATCATTATTTATGTAAAGCATCATACCCACTATTACAAACAAGAATTCGAAATATCTTAGCAAAAACATTACAGATGCAATAATAAGAAAATGTATTAGTATTTTATCATTTGTGTTCAAAGTTCCATTTAATAATACTGACTTTTTCTTATTCGATTTAATCAAGCCAATTATTAGCATAAAAAGCATAGACATACCCAAAAAACCGACATCTCCAGACAATAAGAATAACCCGCTATTACCTTTAAAGGGGGTATCCCTGAATAGGGGGAATCTCGGAGGCAGATAATCATCGGCATAGAAATGGACATTCCCAAGGCCAAGGCCTGTAATAGCAAAATATGGTTCTTCCTTCAAAAAATCAAACACAGCCTCATCCTGTACTTCAAGCCCGGCTTTATTGATAGTTTTTGCTATGTATGTTTCAGGTTCTCCTCCTGTGCTGAAATGCATGACAAGCATCGTTATGCCAGCAGCAATCAGCAATCCTAGAATATTTCTTGACAATCTGACTCCATAGAGTAATGTTATAAGTACCATTGCTACTCCATACCATATATACCCAGTTGTTGAATAAGTGGCAACAAGACAAATCAAAAATATTATGAGAAATATAAAATCGTACCGTATAATTTTCTTCCCGTTTAATCTATGCAAGAGAATTATAATCATGCCGACTATAAGCGCTATCCCCAAATGCTTTGGCTCTCCGGCCAAAGAATTCATCCTATGTCTCGTTTCTGCTTCCGGAATGACTAATGAACCTCCTTCATAATCAAACCCCGTTGGCCTGTGAATGGGGAACGGATCATAATTCATAAGCATGATGGATAATTCCTGGACAATTCCAAATGCGCTTAAAACAACGACCGAATAAACCATGATCTTCAATATCCTGAAAAGTTCTTCTTCATTTTTTATCACGTAAATAGGCCAGAGAACCAAATTGAGAGTAATGAGAAAAAATCCAATCTGATACATAAACCTACCTTCATTTTTAAAAAACCCTCCCACCACTGTATGTTTGTCGTGCTCAGGAATCATGAATAGAAATAAAACAGTAAGAAAAAGCGCATAGAAAACATAAAACAGCAGCAAATGAAAAAACTTATTATCTTTAATTCTTCTATAGCTTTTCATAATTAATGTTGGCCCATAGACTATCAGCGTTACTGCACTCAATATTTTCCAGATTTCGATATTAGTACCGACCCAGAGATAGAGACTTTTGAATGGCATTGTAAAAATGGCTATATAGAACGCATACAATGGATTTTTGAATAAATAGAATAAGCCTGCAATGATAATCAGAATAACAAAGACATTAAGATAATTTAAGTATAGATATGATAGGATTGATAGCATTTATTCTATTTGCACAACATTGAGAACAATTCTCTAATTTTTCTTGATATATCCTCGACTGTATAACTTCTACTTACCTCAAGAATATTATTGCGTAATATATCTTTTTTTTCTAATGCCTTTTTGATTTTGTACGCAATATCTTTGTGATCTCTCCCACTGGCTAAATAACCTGTCTTATCATTGAAAATAAGGTCGTGTACTCCTGTCACATCTGTAGATACAATGGGCAATCCGCACATTGCTGCCTCAATCAGGGCGATCGGAAAACCATTACCAAAGGAGGTATACACGTAGAGATCAGAAGCATTTAACCATAATGCAACTGCCTTTCTCTCCAACCTTCCCAACATCCTAACATTTTCTGCAATTTGCATTGTTTTGATCTTCTGCTCTAGTTCATCTCTCAAATCACCGTCACCAATCAGAAAAAGGAGTGCATTACTATGCAATTCCTTATTAAGGTATGCAAATGCGTCGAGCAACAAGAAAGGGTCCTTTTGAATATTCAACCTTCCTGTGTTTACAAGGATATCCTGGCCTATAGGCAATTGCAGCAGCTTTCTTGCTTCGATTTTGTCGTGCAATGTAAAAATACTTGGATCGGCAAAATTGGGAATGTAGTGTATCTTTTGTGATATCTCCTTATCAAATTTTACCAGCAAAGAATTATATGATTCCTTATCTGATGCAAGCAATATCATGTCGCTTTCTTTTATGACTTTATTTCTATATCTATCATACAGATTAATCATAAGGGCATTGTTAATAATCTTGTTTCTGTTCACCGCAAAGGGATTCGTTATGCCATGGACGTGATTCACAATCTTGGGAGTTGACTTCTCATTCTTTTTTTTCAGAAAAGGGAAGCTTAAAGGAATTCCATGGAAATAGAGAATATCATATCCTTCCTCAAGAATTTGTTTAGCTTTCAACTGTATGTCAAGTATCACTCTGAATATGTTCGGAATAATTTTTTTTGTTAGTTTTACTTTTGAAAATATCTTCAGTGGATATGTCCTACCGTATAAATTAATGTTCGACACTGAATCATTGTTAGTCGAAACTCCCCATAATGTAATTTCAAATTCCTTGGCCAAATAGGGCAGAATATCAACTATAAAGGACATCATTCCACCCATAGGATATGTCATATAATCCGTTGAACAGATAATCGCGACTCTTTTTTTATTCAAATTATGCTCTTACCCTCTCGAATAATAGCCTTAAATTATGCATGAGTTTAATTAAGCCTATTTTGAAAAATCCATAATCCCTGTAAGTTTTTAAAAAATACTGCCTTTGTCTGTAATGATTTTTCAAAATCCCGATTCTACTTTTATCTTTTCTTGGTGATTGCGCCCTTTTATGTATTATTTGAGTTAATGGCTGGAAATATATTGTTCCTTTATTTTTCAAAACTTTTTCAGCAACTATTGCTTCTTCACATGATAGCCACACATTTTCATCTAAATATCCTGTTTCTTCTAAAAAAGAAGCTCTGAAAACCATACAAGCACCTGATATTTTATATACCGGGACAGGTTTTGTTGATAAAATAGCATGCATATCAATATAGATAGGATTGCGTTTGAATAATTTATTAAACTGATTTCTTATAGTTAACAATAAAACTTCCCCCCAAAATGTTTCATATATATAGGGACCGTCATAAGCACCGGACGGAGTCACAATTTTGGGACCTACTGCAAATACCTTTCCATCATATTCAAATACTTCAACCAATTTATTTATAAATTCATTTTCCAGGATAATAGTGTCATTATTGAGCAAACCTATATATTCACATCCTTTTTTGTAAGCATACTTTGCGCCAACATTATTCCCTCCAGAAAATCCAAGATTGGCATTATTTTTTATTAATACAATCTTTTTATCATTAGGATACTTCTGAAGTTCTTCTTCAAGCTCTTTTACTCCTCCCTGCTCGGCACACTCTCTTTCATATTCGACAATCGCTATCTTTCCTTCAGCCCACGCTTTTATTTTTTCAATGGAACCATCTGACGAAGCATTATCAACGACAATTATCAAAAAGTCGGGATACTCAATCTTCTGCAATGACTCTAAACATTCAATAGTGTCTTGCCAACCATTGAAGTTTAGTACTATTATTCCTACCTTTTTAAATCTAGCAGAGTTGTTTTTTATCATGATTTCTTGGCAAAGACAATTATATTTTCGCCAAAACCAAATTTATTGAACGGAGTTAAAAAGATCATTAAAATTGTATTAATGATTTTTATAAATTTACTGTTTTGAATATCTATGCTATTTCCCTGTTTTCTTGTTTTAATAGCTCGGACAGAATTAATGATTCCATTGCGCGAATTATTTGTTCTTAGACTATCTATAATAAAACCGCAATCTTTTAATAAAATATTCAATGATTTAATATTGAAGACCTGAAAATGTCTTGGACTGTCAATTTGCCAATAATCAGCTTTGAATACTTTGGCAAGCAAAGAGGAAATATTGGGGGTTTCTAATAACAAAACTCCTCCTTCTTTCAAGAGCTTAAATGCTTTTTTTAATGTATAAACAGGGTCAGGCAGATGTTCAATAACGTGGCTTATCTGTATAGCATCAAAATAATTTTCAGGAAAAGATATATTGTCTACTTCTGCCATGAGAACCTTATGTCCTTTGGATTTCGCAATTTCAACTGCCTCGGAAGAAATATCAAATCCATAAGTCTTCCAGCCAAACTCTTTATATAGGTCCAGCTTCCAGCCTCCTCCGCATCCAATGTCCAATATTTTACTACCTTCTGGAAATTGTGCCGCCAGTCTCCAATAAGCAGGCACATAATTTGACAATATTTTATCAATCATTTCTTGATCTCTTTTTTTTAATATATCCTTTATTTTTATCTTAAATCTTCTCTTTAACAACCTCTCCATTCCAGTTTTCCTTGTAAATGAATGATATGAATTGGGAGGGTAATAACTGCCGATAATTTCTTTAGCAGGTCTTTCTTTCAGATAGGCGACATCACAATTTAAACACTTAACAAGAGGAAATTCTTTTAATGTTTTTGAAAATTGAACATCATAGGTATAAAAAAGAAACTGTCTATTCTCACTATAACATACTGGGCATCTTTCGATTTTTATTGAGACAGTATTCGTAGGTTCACTTAGCATATCTTATATTTCTCAAACTCTTAACCTCATTCTTCAGGAAAGTCATAGAAACAAACAGAACCATAAGGAAATAAAAGGCGACCTGTAAAACTATTAATTCGATATACCATGAAATATAGAAAATTAAAGAAAAATATAAAATGATCAAGAGCCTTTTAAAAAGTGACTGCAACGAGTGTGCAATGTGCTTCATAAGGAGCAATTCATTAATAATGAACCATATTAATAATATCCCCACCTTAACAACTGCTATTATCTTTAAATCATTTATAGTTCGCGCAACTATGAAAATAGCAACAAAACTAAGTAAAGATACAATCAAAGTTGACAAGAAATATTTTGTTTGCTGGAAATAAAGTTTATAATAATTATTGTGTAGTATCTGGATAGTTGTTATAAAAGCAACCGACAACATTAAAACTCTTATATATGGCAGTGTTCCTGAATAGTCCGGTAAAAAATAGCTTATAAATGCAACTGCAAATGGATATAAACCAAGTATTATACCCCACATTAAAACTATCACTGATGCCGACAAACTAAAAGCTTTTTTTCTTATTTCTGTCGAAGCAGCTGCCAAGTGCGGAAAAATCACCGTAGAAATAGTATTAGTAAAAACGCTGAAAATACCTAAAATAGTTATTGCAAAAGCATAGAATGCAAATTCCTTGATGGTAAAAAGTGCTCCTACAATCATTACATCTGCATTGAGAATTAAGAATACAATAAAGTTACCAAATAGCAAAGACCATCCCGATGTAATATATTTTGTTAGAATATCGCGATACCGAAATTTCTTTTTGCAGGGAAAACTTATATTTTCTTTTAGAGAATAAGTATAGATTGTGAATATAAACAGAGATGCACCGATATAACTATAAATCATTTTTTCATAATCGAGTATCTTCAAAAAATATAGAATACCTACGCTGCTTAAAAAAAGTAGTGGTTTAAATAAATTTAAGATGCTTACTATTCTAAAGCGTCTAACCGCCTGAAACGTGAATTGGAAAAAAGTGATTATGTTGAGAGCAAATGCATATATTAGTGCTAGGATTAAAATGTTTTTGTTTGTAAAACCATAGAACAAAAAAACTAAAAGGAAAATCAATGCAACAATGGTCAAATGGATAAATAGCACCCAAAAAGTATCACCTATAATGGCACTTAACTCTTTCATTTGCTTTCCAGCCCATTGTAAATAAATACCATCCGTAAACCCAAGATGCAGCAAGCCACTAAACCCGGTGTAAAGGAGAAATAATTTCCAATAGCCATAATCTTCTACTGTCAATATTTTTGGCACTATTAAACCCTGTACAAGACCTATAATGAATACACCAATATTAGCAGTGCCAACAATAGAAAGGTCATTAACAAATGTTGAAATGCTAAAAGAAGGCTTCATCGAATTTCGTATAAGAAGCGGTCAATGGGGTCAAATCTTCAATCTTCACAGGGTATTTGGGGTCAGCCCTTGAATGTTGACAAACAACATAGCTGATAGCTCATGGCTCATAGGAACAAACAAGGTACGAGGAACGAGGTACGAGGTGCGAGGAACGGGGAACGAGGATCGAGGATCGAGGTACGAGGATCGAGGTACGAGGTACGAGGATCGAGGTACGAGGATCGAGGTGCGAGGATCGAGGTACGAGGTACGAGGATCGAGGTACGAGGATCGAGGCACGAGGATCGGGAAAGCATTTGGGGTCAGCCCTTGAATGTTGACAAACAACATAGCTGATAGCTCATGGCTCATAGGAACAAACAAGGTACGAGGATCGAGGTACGAGGTGCGAGGAACGGGGAACGAGGATCGAGGTACGAGGTGCGAGGATCGAGGTACGAGGTACGAGGATCGAGGTACGAGGATCGAGGTACGAGGATCGAGGTACGAGGGACGAGGCACGAGGATCGAGGAGCGAGGCACGAGGAGCGAGGTGCGAGGATTCATTGGGAAAGAAAACTCCTTTTGGTTTTCATGAGGCCGCCGATCATCTGAGAGATTTCCTGTACTTCGCTCAACCATACATTACCTGTTTTTCTGTCGACATAACCAATTTCCATGCCAATATAAATTTGGGTTCTGAGTTCTCCGCATGAGCCTTTTGCATAAGACAAAAAACTCAGGCATTCTTTTTGTGAGGAGCGTTCGAATCCTTCTGCGATGTTACTCGGTATGGATAAGGCAGAGCGTGTAATCTGATCCTTGAAACCGTAATCTTTCAAGGCACGCAAACCTTTAAAGATGTTCACACAAAGGCTGGAAGCCCGCTTCCATACTTCCAGGTTTTCAAATTGCATAGCCGGTCTTCATTCCTGTTTCGAGGAGCGAGGGACGAGGTTCGAGGTGGCTCTCCGGAATATTTTCATCCAGAATATACATTCTTTCAGGCTACGGCAAGTTCAGGAGCACGGCTTATGAGGGCTTTCCTTGCAAGCTTTATCGCTTCAGCAATAGCTTCTCTGGACAAGGATCCCCTCCATTCTTCGATAATTGCATCCCATGACATGCCGTTTGCTACCTGTTCGAGCACATCAGCGACTAAAATGCGTGTGCCCCGAAAAACCGGGCTTCCATGACAAATTCTCGGATCAGTTACTATATATCTTCCTATCGTTTTTGCAGCCATATCTCCACCTCCATTCGTATTATGACTTTTCCCGAATTACATTACAAGTCGACAAGCTGGAAAGAGAATAAGCTCATAGCTTATTGTTGATAGTTGATGCAATATGTGCAATATGGGGTCAGCCCTTGAATGTTGACAAACGATAACAACTGTTCATTGCGTTAATCGAGTTTGTAGAGTTCATTGAGTTTGTTGCGATAATGACGTTAATAGCGTTAATGGCGTTTATTGAGTTTGTAGGGTTCAATCTGCGAACAAACTAAGAAGCTGAAAAGCATTATTTATAAATATCTCCCCGGGGACCAATCGCTTCAACATAAACAATCTTTTCATCAACACTCACATAATAAATTATACGGAGGTCTCCAATGTGATAACGATATCTCCCTTCCAGCCTCCCTTTTAGCTTTTTGATATGGGTGCCTTCCACCGGATTATGGATGATTTCCTGCATTGCCCTATTGATTCTTTTCTGAAGCTTTGCATCAAGTTTTTCATAATATCGAGCGGCCTGTTTATAGAAAACAGCCTTATACATGCTGTTTCACTTGCTCCCATGGCATGAAAGCAGCTTTTTGTTTCTTCATTCGTGCAGTCTCGGCATTTTGAATTTGCTTCATAAGATTCTTGTCAGCCAATATCTCAAAAGTCTCCCGCCATGCTTCAATATCTTCAGCTATGCTTTCCTGTATAAGATGCTTGAATTCTTCTACTGTAAGATCTTTTACTTTTTTAGTCTGTGATCTTGACATGGACATTACCTCCTTTTTCATTATACAAACTTCCTGGCGAAAATATTTGATATGGTCGTAGGGGGTCAGTGCTCCACATTTTCTGAACGGTTTGTTTTATTTCAGGAATACGTTCCTTGCAAACGGTAAATACTGTTTCCTCATCGATATCAAAATAATGATGAGTAATTATGTCTCTCATCCCCTTTGCTTTCTTCCAGTCAATATCAGGATAGCTTGCAAGAATACTTCCAGTAGTGAGTTTATCGATTTCTTTTAACGCCTCTCCTATATTGATCAACTGCATACAGATACTGTCCAGTTTCTCGAGCCCGGTGTCATCTTTCAAAAAGTCTTCACTCGATTGAATATGTTGGAATCTTTTTGTGATCTGTTCCAGAGACCATGAGATGTTTTTGAAGATGCTAATGATAAGAGACTTATCATACATAAATGACGTCCTTCTCTATTCTTGAGCGCAATGATTGATTCATCTTGTCTCTCAGCCTTACAATGTCAACCTTATTGCCCAACGCTTCCTCGATGGTCTGCTTAATGCCAATAAGGTAAAATAAATCCGGTTTTTCGATTTCAACTACAATATCTATATCACTCTGTTCCCTAAACTCGCCTCTGGCATAACTGCCGAACAACCCTATCTTTTTTAAACCGAATTCCTTCTCAAATCGAGCCTTGTGTGCAGCAATAATCCTTATGATATCTTCCTGTCTCATCTTATTAGGAATATTTTAGCATTATATCGCAAATAAGCATGCAAGTTGGCAAACTCATGTCTAATAGCGTTAATTACGTTATTAAAGTGAATAGAGTTTGTTGAGTTCGTTGGGTTTATAGCATTCTTGTAACAAACGCAGATAAGGGAAATCGCGTACGCAGAACCGGATAATAAAGTTATTTTTTGTATGCATTGGTTTTATAATACTGCTTGTACCATTCGACAAACCTGCTGATGCCGTCCCTGATGTTTGTGGAAGGCGCAAACCCTGCATCGGCTGCGAGGTCATCGATATCGAGGCATTTGGGGTCAGCCCTTGAATGTTGACAAACGATAACAACTGTTCATTGCGTTAATCGAGTTTGTAGAGTTTATTGAGTTTATAGCGTTCATTGTGTTTATAGAGAGTTTATTGGGTTTGTTGAGTTCTATCAAAAAACTGTTTGTTGCGTTCAAAGTTCCGGGTTCACGGTGTATTTTTTCGATGAGAGTTGCTCCAGAAGCAATCAGTACACTTCGTCATGTCCACCGATATCTATTAAAAGACCTTCATTCTTATCGATGAACTGGAATATTACCCTACAATCATAATCAATACTTAATGCCCAGAGTCCTTCAAGTTGCCCGGTTAATTTGTGGGTTCTTAATCGTGGACTGAAAGGATTCTTCGAAAATGCTTCCATTGCATCCCAGAATCTCTTTTTCAATTCATTATTGTTTTTAATTTTCTTTATATATATTCGTTTGAACCCCTGATCCCAGATTATCTTAATCACTCTCTAAATCCCTGTAGAAATCTTTTACCGTTCCCCGTTTCACCATCCCCTTTGTGAGATGAGATTGCACCTCTTTCACCCTTTTTGCAATCGCATTTCTTTTCGCTTCAATGAGCTGTTTCCTTATAATGTCTGCTGCAAATTCTTTATCATCAAGGGGCAAAAGATTGAATTCTTCGATTAATTTTGTTATCGTTGCACTACTCATATTCTCCTCCTTGTAATAGTCATTGTATCATAAACAGCTCTTAATCCTCTTCACTGAAGTTGAACGTCTCACAGGGGCAAATCTCCACATTACACTTTTAAAAACTACTAACGCGTTTATAGGGTTCGATTAAAAGACTGTTTGTAGGGTTTATAGGGTTCATTGGGTTTGTTGAGTTCATTGGGTTCAATATAAAACCGTTCCATGTTCAAAGTTCACTTTCAACTACCGTTCTCTGCTCTCTGTTCCAGAGTCAACATAAAGACTGTTTATTACTAAGTTCCTATTTTCTTCTCCGCGCCTTTTTGTAAATTCCCTCTCGTGATCCGAGAAGTGTCACAGTAATTTCCTTGCCTTCTATAAAATAGATTATCCGGTATTCCGGTTTTCTTCCGAAATGGTAAGAACGCTCACCGTGAAACGCACCTACCAGCGGTCGCCCAGCCTGAAAAGGGTTATCGCGGATTATAGGCAGATGTTTCATGACAATTTCTCTCTGGATATTTATTGGCAACGATTTCAGGTCCCGGACTGCTGCGGGGGATAATTCCAGTTCATATCCAGGCATGAAGAATTCTATCGGTATTTTTTTTGGAGATTTTCCAGCTTCTGAAATGTTTTGCCGGCTTTCTTTGCAGACTTGGCATGCATGCCTCTTCTATTTACAAAATCAATAAACCACCGGTCTTCTCTGATTTTGAGATAGCTGATAAAATCTATGACTTCCTTCACCTGTTTTTCAGGAAGGTCTTCAATGTTTTCAATTAATTGCTCCTTCAAATTCGACCCAGGCATTGCTTCCTCCAGCAAAATATTTTATTAGTCATAGTTTACCATAAGCATTTATTGCGTTCATAGCGTTCATTAGGTTTATTGGGTTTATTGGGTTTATTGAGTTCAAGATGAAAACCGTTCAACGTTCCGAGTTCCGTGTTCAAAGTTCACTTTCAACTACTGTTCAAGGTTCCGGGTTCAAGGTTCTCTTTTAAACTACTGTTCTTAGTAAGGTCAATTGGGATCAATTCTTCATTGTTTACAGGTATTTCGTCAGGCATAGGAAAATACAGGGGAAGGCCTCTTCCCTAAGCAACCTGGAGTCTCTTTTCCATCATCTTAATGACATCCTTGAACATTCCTGATGCTTTAAAAACCTCGACACCTATCAGGTTTCCTGACGAGTCGAGCTCAGCATGCACTCCCGGAGAGAGTTCAACAACTTCTGCCTCTTCTCCCTCTTTAGCCAAATAGAGAATATCTTCTTTTTCATCATAAAAAACTTTAAAATCTTCTATCATCCTTTCCTCCATCTTCCATTCCTTACCCTGTTCTCCTTCTGCCCTGCCTTAAGAGGATGAATGGTCAATAGCTTTACAATATCATCTTCATAATCAAATACGACCATCACATCTCTTTTTTTATTATATAAATTCACTTCCATTATTGCGACATAATACTTTGTCTCCTCGTCATAATATCTCTCTGCAGATTGTTTGATGATTACAGCAGGCAAGTCATAGTCGCTTTTTTTACTTTCAGTCTATTTTCTAAATGTTCAGAATATTTTATTTTCATCTTTATCTACTCATCATTAAAGAGGTCAGGTCTCCACATTACACATTGAAAAACACTACCGCGTCTATTGCGTTTATTGCGTTAATAGCGTTCATTGAGTTTATTGGGTTTATTGAGTTCAAGATGAAAACCGTTCTATGTTCCGAGGTCAAAGTTCAAGGTCAAGTCAGCTGGCAGCTCATGGCATTAATGACGTTAATAGAGTTCATGGGGTTTGTAGAGTCGACAGCGGGCACATAAGGGCTCCGATCATCGGAGAGATTTTCTGTAATTCGTTCAAATATTGTCCATCATAGGGTCAGCGAATAGCTAATGTTTCAATGATTTAATGACCAATTTAATATGTTTCTTGAATTCTGGGAGATTATTGTTGATCGTATCCCATACTGCTTCAACATCGACTCCAAAGTAATTATGAATAAGTATATCCCGGAAACCTGCTGCTTCTTTCCACGCTATTTCAGGATACTTATTTCTCACCTCTTTGGGTATATTTTTCACTGCTTCACCTATAATTTCGAAGTTTCTCATAACAGCATCTACAACCAGCTGATTTCTTTTGAGATCACCCAGAGACATATTTTTAGTGTATTTCTCAATCTTTCTGATGCTGTCGAGGATGTCATGGAGGAACAGCAAGGGATCTCTCTGCTTTTTAGACATATTCAACTTCACTGAGGATGCTTTTCTTTAATATTGGTTTGATGGCATTCTTCATGACCAGATCAACCTTTTTGCCGAGTAGGTTTTCGAGATAATATTTCAGTCGCATGAAATTAAAAAAATCTTTATGACCCCGTTGAAAATCAATGAGAATGTCTACATCGCTCTTAGCAGTATTAGAACTCTTCACAGACGAACCGAAAATTCCAATTTCTTTTACGTGGAATGTCTGTTCCATGTATGGCTTAGATTCCTCTAACGTTTCTTTCAACCCAATGAGATTCATAAAATCATTTTACCATAAGGAACAAGGTTCGAGGCACGACTGTTAGTTGAGTTTATTGAGTCTATAGGGTTTATCGAGTTTGTTGCGTTCGGTTAAAAGACTGTTTGTAGCGTTTATTGGGTTCGATTAAAAGACTGTTTATAGGGTTTATTGAGTTCAATACAAAAACCGTTTCCATGTTCAAGGTTTGACAGTCGTGAACTGTGAAGGGGGCATTTTATAGATACTATTTCAACCCCGCCTGTTTCAATATCGAAAGAACTGTACCACGTGGCAGTTCTCTTTTATGATAGGGGACGGTTACTCTCTTTTTTGTGGTTTTATTGTAGTACACCCTGTGGCTACCTGTTTGATGATCGAGCTCAAATCCGTTTTGCAGCAATAATCTGACGACTTGCTCAGCGGTGAGCGACGGAATCTTAGGCATATTTTAGGGTCAATACGCCTTCAAAAGTATTCGAGTCGTCGAGGATTTCTTCTCCCTGTTTTTCAACGCTTTTCAGGTACGCCTCAATTGCATCCTTAGCCATTTCTTTTGCCTCTTCAACTGTTTCTCCGTAGGTAATACATCCCGGCAAAGATGGCACAATAACCGTATATCCTCCCTCCGGTTCAGGCCTTAACACAATCCGGTATGACAATTCTTTAGTCTTCATATGCACCTCACAAGATTATTATACCATGCCGAACAGGAGAACAAACTCTGAGTTGATAGCTCATAGCGTTAATGACGTTGATAGAGTTCATTGGGTTTATTGAGTTTATTGAGTTCATTGCGTTTGTTGGGTTCGATTAAAAGACTGTTTGTTGCGTTCATTGGGTTCAATCTGCGAGCAAACGAACAAACCTGGTTTTATTCAATCTCATATGCGGGGCTGACGGTAATCTCCTCAATGCGCTCAAAATGTTTCCTGTTTCTAGTAAGAAGCGCCAGATTTTTTGCCCATGCCGTAGCTGCAATAAGATAATCGATAAGCATGTCCTGTCTTTCACCATACTTCCTGATCAATGCAAAATATTTCCGGTTGATTTGGTCGTCTATTCTGAGCACTCTTGTTTTTAAGAGCAGATTCATTATTTTCTGTCTTTCAGAATCTTTCAGTCCTCGTTTCGACAGGAGTTCTTTTGTGGTAAGAATTGAACAGTGCAGCACAATATCTTTTGATTTGAATAATTCCCTGGCCGGTTTTACTTCCTTCAGTGCATCAATAAATATATCGGTATCTATCAGGAGTTTGATTTTTGCCATTCAATAAGTTCTGCAATGAATTTTTTCCCGGTCTTCACTTTTTTCGCCTGTTTTTTTCTCAATTCTTTCACATATTCACTGCTGTCCGGGATATCCATGTATGAAAACTCTTCTTCTTTTTCTTTAAGAAACTGTGCGAAATTGACCAAGACTTTAAGCTTATCATTTGGCAAATCTCTGGTGATATTGAGTATCTCTTTCTTATAATCAACAGCAAAGCCCATAGTCCCTCCAATGGTAAAAAGTTGTTATACTCCATTGTATCATATTCATTGCAGCATCTCACAGGGGCAGGTCCTCCACAGTACACTTTGAAAACTACTAACGCGTTTATTGGGTTTATTGGGTTTATTGCGTTAAATCAGTGAGCAGGCTATCAAGTGGAAAAGCCTGCAAGCGTCCAAACTACCCAGCGGTTCGTATCCATTTGGCACGTTTTGCTGACAAAATCACGAGATAATCTCTGAATTGCTCCTGTGAATAAAGACGTAGGAAGGGCATCAGTATTTTCAAAACTTTTTCAGAGGTTGTTGGATGAACTTTCAACCGAATAACTCCAAGATGCCTGCTCAGAGGCAAAATAACCCAATCGCCAAAATGCTCATCAAGCGTTATCAGAATGCGACTTTCAGATATAGCCTTATTCAGAATCTGCCGGTCATCCGCCCTTGCCTGTCATGTTTCTGATGCACGAATGACATCGTGTCCCTTTTCGCGTAACGCTTGTGCTACCTCCCTGATCAAGATAAAGCCTTAAGCTTTCAGGCATGTACGGCTTTGAGGTCTGTATGGTCTATTGTTGCTCTCGCATAGCTGAGAGCGGCATGAATATCGTCACGGGTTAATTCGGGATACCCTGAGAGTATTGTATCCCAGGTTTTTCCCTCAGCCAGCTGCTCAAGAATCACGGTTATAGGAATTCTGGTTCCCTTAATCACCGGTTTTCCGTTGCACACTCTTGGATCAAGTTCGATTCGTTTTTTTAAGTCCATAATATAATCCACTCACCAATCATTATAGCACAGCTGGCAAGGGAACAAGCCAGCGGGCTGGAAAGCCGGCAAAATAGTTCATTAAGTCAAGGAAAAGAACAGAGTCAGGTCTCCATATTTCACATTTAATGACCGTAAAGCGTGAGTCGTGAACTGTGAAGAATTCTTCGCTGATACGCCTATGTTTTATAAATATTATCGTGGTGATCAAAATCAAAGAGTGTTACAATTTATTGTTTCTCGTCTGTTTCGTATACGAGAACAAACGAACCGCCGACAGGGACTCTCCGTTTGTTCTGCAAGGGCTTTCTGAGAGGTTTAAACCGATAGGGGTCGATAAGTATATCCTGCACTTTATTATGAATGAGGCGGAGGAGCTCCTTATCTTTTTTCTGGAGCTTCTTGAATTTCCTGTCAAGGCTTTCCTTGACGGCAAGCCTGTACATTACTTCAGACCGTATCTTTTCCTAAAATCTTCTACCGGAATAGTCTTTTCCAGTCCAATATCTCGCATTCGCAGGATAAAATCTTCCCGCAGTTCGGGTTCATCAAGAAGCCCCTTTTTGATCTCCTTAACCTCCTGCTGCAAATCAACGACCTGTTTATAAATATCTTCAAGGGCAACGTTCTTCATGTTTTATAGCCTCCTAAAACATATGATAGCATATCTTTGGAACGAACAAGCCGGCAAGCGGGCAAACGAATAGCTGATAGCTCATAGCGTTAATGACGTTAATAGAGTTCATGGGGTTTGTAGAGTTTATATGGTTCTTTGTGTTTATGGAATAAATATACCGTATGGTCTTTATCCATAAATAGCAACTGCTTCGAAGAATTCATGTTCGTACACAGCCAGAGATCAGGATCAGGCATCAACTTCACACACTGAAAAACGCAAAACGTACATCTTATGCTGTTTTTTTGTGCAGTTCCTTGTAGGGCCTGATTTTTGCCAGCAAAGTCTGTTTTTTTTGTCTTGCGGCATAGAGATCATGCTGATTCTGGAGGTTCAGCCACAGCTCTGGCGTTGTTCCGAAGTACCGGGAGAGCTTGATCGCCATTTCAGGGCTAATGTTTCTCTTTTCATTCACAATCTCATTGACAGTCCTGAATGTCGTATCGAGCTCTTTTGCCAGCTGCGACTGTGAAAGGCCGAGCGGATCAAGGAATTCTTCCTTTAATATCTCTCCCGGATGTGTCGGCTTCCTTGTCATGTTCGACATCCTGCTATCACTCCTCTCTAATGATAATCGGAAATTTCAACTTCATATGCATCAGATTCTTTGAATCGGAATACTATCCGGTACTGGTCGTTGATTCTTATGCTATATTTCCCTCTATATTTTCCCTTTAGTGCCTCAAGCCGGTTGCCGGGAGGCGCTTTCAAATCCTCCAGAGTCCTTGCCGCATTCAAATAATCAAGCTTCCTCAAGCCTGTTTTGCAAACAGCTTGTGAGAATTTCCGGCTCCGCCCTGTCATGAACAACTCTTTGGTCTCTCTGTCTGCAAAAGACCGTATCACGAACTTGTTACAGTATAACACATAAGGTTATATACTTCAACCGAGCAAGCTGACAAGCCGATAGCACATAGCTGACAGGGGAAAATGCCATTAAAATGGGGCGCGTCTCAATATTTGACATTAATTCTGTTCATAGCGCATTGCGTTTGTTGAGTTTGGTGAGTTTATAGCGTTCTTGTAACAGACGCAGATAAGGGAAATCGCGTACGCAGAACCGGATAACAGAGCTATTTTTTGGATGTGGCGGTTTTATAATACTGCGTGTACCATTCGACGAACCTGCTGATGCCGTCCCTGATGTTTGTGGAAGGCGCAAACCCTGTATCGGCTGTGAGGTCATCGATATCGGCATATGTTGCAGGAACGTCTCCGGGCTGGATCGGGAGGAGGTTTTTCCGTGCTTTTTTCCCAAGGCACTCTTCGAGCGTCTCAATGAACCTCATAAGCTCAACAGGATTGTTGTTGCCGATGTTATACAGCCTGTACCGTGCACAACTCGATGAGGGGTCAGGCTTGTTTCCGTTCCAGCGTTTGTCAGAACCGGGGATTCGCCGGATTATCCGCACAACTCCCTCGACGATATCATCGATGTAGGTGAAATCTCTCTGCATCTTCCCGAAATTGAAAACGTCGATCTGCTTCCCCTCAAGAATAGCCTTAGTAAATATGAACAACGCCATATCCGGCCTGCCCCATGGGCCATACACCGTGAAGAACCGTAGCCCGGTTGCGGGTATTCCATACAGATAGCTGTAAGTGTGCGCCATCAGCTCATTCGCCTTTTTTGTTGCGGCATACAGGGAGATGGGGTGATCGACATTATGATGCGTGGAAAAAGGCATTTTGGTATTCAGTCCGTACACGGAGCTTGACGAGGCGAACACAAGATGTCTCACTCCATGATGCCTGCACCCCTCGAGAATGTTCAGAAACCCGTATATGTTGCTGTCCATATAGGCATAAGGGTTGATCAGCGAATACCTCACTCCCGCCTGGGCAGCGAGATTGACCACATAATCGAATTTTTCTTCCCTGAAAAGTCTGAGAACCTTGTCCCTCTGTTCAAGTGCCATTTTATGGAACCTGAAATTCTCTTTATCCCGTATCTGTTTCAGCCGCGCCTTCTTGAGATTCACATCGTAGTAATCATTCATGTTATCGATGCCCACAACGTGATACCCTTTTTCGAGAAGCCTTCTGCTGAGATGGAAGCCGATAAACCCTGCAGCGCCGGTAACAAGAATCTTTGAGGCGGTTCTTTTTTTGTTCATAGAATGTATTTCCTTTCCACACTCAGGCTTTCAGGATCTTTTTGCTCTTTATTCCTGCGGTAGCGTTCCGCGTGTCCACAACCAGGCGACTGTTCTTCACAATCCATGAGTAGTTATACTGGGAATGGTTGGTGATGATCACTGTGCAGTCATACTTCTTCAGCATCTTTTGCGACAGCGCAATGCTCTTCATCGAAAGGTGCGGATAATGACGCATACCGGAAATAGAGAGAATATGGGGGTCGTTGTATTCCACCCTCGCTCCCTTATCTTTCAGGATGTCGATTATCTCGACCGCGGGTGATTCCCGTATGTCATCGGCGTCTTTCTTGTAGGCAACACCCAGAACAAGTATCTTTGCATGCTGCAGGCATTTGCCGTGTGTATTCAGTCCGTCTATGATTTTTGCGACCACGTAGTGCGGCATTGCCGTATTGATCTCACCCGCGAGTTCGATAAACCGGGTGTTAAAGTCGTACTCCTTCGCTTTCCATGTAAGATAGAATGGGTCGATGGGAATGCAGTGCCCGCCGAGACCGGGCCCCGGATAAAACGGCATAAATCCGAAGGGCTTGGTCGAGGAGGCCGCAATGACCTCCCAGATATCGATTCCCATCCTGTCGGCAAGCATCTTCATCTCATTCACCAGCGCGATATTCACCCCGCGGAAGATGTTCTCGAGCAGTTTCGTGAACTCGGCAACCTCGGGCGAAGAGACGGCGATAACAGTATCAATGGTCTGTTCGTATAACGTTTTCCCGGCTCTGATACACGCAGGAGTCATCCCCCCGACGACTTTCGGGATGTTTTTTGTAGTGAAACTGGGGTTGCCGGGGTCCTCGCGTTCAGGAGAGAAGACGAGGAAAAAATCTTTTCCTGCCTTCAGCCTTTTGCGTTCGAATTTCGGCAGAAGGATTTCCCGCGTAGTGCCCGGATATGTCGTACTTTCGAGAGAGATGAGCTGCCCTTTCCGCAGATAGCGTGCTATCTCGTCAGAGGTCTTCTCCACATAGCTCAGGTCCGGCTCCTTGTTCTTCTTCAATGGGGTAGGCACGCAGATGATGATACAGTCCATTTCCGCGAGCTTCGAGTAGTCAGCCGTGGCCCGGAATCTCTTCTTTTCCTTTAACGCCTGTATTTTTACGGAGGGGATATGCTTGATATAGCTCTCGCCCCGGTTCAGCCTGTCCACTTTTTTCCGGTCGATATCGAAGCCTGTCACCGGAAAGCCTTCTTCGGAATAGCGTATGACCAGGGGAAGCCCCACATAGCCAAGGCCGATGATCCCGATCCGTGCGGTCCTCGATTGTATCTTGCCGATTAGGTCCATATTATCTCCTCTTTATAATCAATGGCCGATTTTCGCGCATATACTTCAGGAGGCATCCCAAGATTTTCCCGTCAGGGTCTGAGATACCATGCATATGTCCTGCGTATGCCTTCTTCAAGGCTGATCTTCGGCTTCCAGCCGAGGGACTGAATCTTCGACACGTCAAGGAGCTTCCGGGGGGTGCCGTCCGGTTTCGATGAATCCCATACGAGTTCTCCGTCAAAGCCGATGATGTCTTTCACCATCATTGCAAGATCCCTGATAGTGGTGTCCGTTCCTGTGCCTATGTTCACAAACTCGCCGATCTCCCGGCTTCCGTATCTCTCCATAAGAAACACGCATGCCTCTGCGAGGTCGTCGACATGCAGAAACTCCCTGTAGGGGTTTCCGGTTCCCCAGAGTTCCACACGCACCTGCATGTCACGAGAGACCGGGTTTTTCATTCCTTTCGAAAAAAGCCGAATCCCGTATCGTGAAAGGATTCGGAGAACATCGCGTTTATGAATATGATTTTTTCCGGAACTGCCAAGAGGATATTTTTTCAGATCCTTCCCTGCTGCATCAAAATCGCCATTGCGGAGGCATTTGCCGAGATGCATTTTTCTGATAAGCGCGGGCAGCACATGGGAGGTCATCAGGTTGAAATTATCATATGTGCCATAGAGATTTGTCGGCATGACGGAGATGAAGTCGGTTCCGTACTGCTCGTTGTAGTATCTGCAGAGTTTTATGGCAGATATCTTGGCTATCGCATATGGTTCGTTTGTTGGCTCAAGAAGACCGGTCAGAAGATACTCCTCTTTCAGGGGCTGCGGAGCGAGTTTCGGATAAATGCATGATGACCCGAGGTTGAGAAGTTTTTTCACGTTGCACTTATAGGCTGCATGAATAATGTTTGCTGCGATCATGAGGTTGTCATAGATGAATTCAGCCTTGAAGGTGCTGTTCGCAATGATTCCGCCGACCTTTGCCGCTGCGAGGAAGACGAAATCCGGCCGTTCCTTTTCGAAGAACCGCTCGGTCTCCTTCTGCCGTCTGAGGTCAAGCTGCCGTGAAGTCCTTGTTACGAGATTCGTAAACCCATGCTCTACAAGTTTCCGGAGGATTGCTGAACCGACAAGCCCTCTGTGGCCGGCGACATAGATTCTGGAATCTTTTTTCATGATACGTCCAGATGAATACCGGAATTCAGCATGTGATTCTCAGCACCGTTCCCTTATCTTTTCGTATTTTGCGAAGTCGTGCCTGGTATATGTGAAGCCTTTCTTTTCGCATATCCTGATTCCGTCGCCGACCGGGGTAAGATGGATGAGTTTCATGTCATAGTCGACCATGATCTTGACCAGTTCACTGAAGGTCGTACGCGGCGTCCATCCAAGTTTCTTCCGCGCCTTCGTGATATCAGCCTTCAGAAAATCGACCTCGGTAGGCCGGAAATATTTCGGGTCTATCTCTATTATGGTATCTCCGGCACGAAAGGTCGCGCATAATGACGGGTCCAGAGAACGGATCTTTCCCTTCTGCCTGACACCCTTGCCCTTCCATTCTATCTCGATACCCACATAGCTGAACGCTTCCTCAAGGAATTCCCTCACCGAATGACTTTCGCCTGTGCCGATCACAAAGTCTTCGGGGCTGTCCTGCTGGAGGATCAGCCACTGGCATTCCACATACTCCGGCGCAAATCCCCAGTCCCTTTTGGAATCAAGATTGCCGAGATAAAGTTTCCTCTGTTTGCCTGCCAGCATGTTTGCGAGTGCGCGGGTGATCTTTCTCGTAACAAACGTTTCCCCCCTGCGGGGAGATTCGTGGTTGAAAAGAATGCCGTTGCATGCGAACATGCGGTACCCTTCACGGTAATTCACTGTCATCCAGTAGGAATAGACCTTTGCTGCCGCATACGGGCTGCGCGGATAAAAGGGGGTGTGCTCATTCTGGGGCGGAGGCGAGGCGCCAAACATCTCGGATGAAGATGCCTGGTAAAACCGCGTCTTTATCCCGCTTCTCCTTATCGCATCCAGCAGCCTCGTGGTACCGATGGCGGTGATATCCCCGGTATATTCCGGCATGTCGAAGCTGACTTTTACATGGCTCTGCGCGGCAAGGTGGTAAATCTCCTCCGGCCTGATATTGTAAATGATGTCGGCAAGCTGCCCTGAATCAGAGAGGTCGCCGTAATGAAGGAAGAGCCGCGTGCCGGGGATATGGGGGTCTGTGTACACATGGTCGATCCTTCCGGTGTTGAAGGCGCTCGACCTTCTGATTAAACCGTGCACCTCGTAGTTCTTCGATAAGAGCAGTTCTGCAAGATACGAACCGTCCTGTCCGGTGATGCCGGTGATCAATGCCCGTTTCATGTCAATTCCCTTCCTTTGTATTTAGTATGTAATGCAAAATCTCTGCACAATCCTGAGAAGAAGGCGTACGGCAATCCAATTTTTATATTGATGCATGAGATTGCTTCGTCGCTCTGCTCCTCGCAATGACACCAAAATGACAAGTTTTAGAATGTCTGATACTGCGCTATGCTTCGTTCCTGCCGTACACATCATCTATGCGCACGATGTCGTCTTCGCCGACATATTCCCCGTTCTGGACCTCAATGATCTCGAGCGGAACCCTGCCGGGGTTTTCGAGCCTGTGGCGGGTTGATTTCGGGATATATACCGACTCGTTTTCATGGACAAGTTTTTCGATCTCGCCGATCGTCACCTTTGCTGCTCCCCTGACCACAACCCAGTGTTCAGACCGGTGGTAATGCATCTGCAGACTCAGACGTGCACCCGAGTTCACCACGATCCGCTTGATCTTGTACCGCTCCCCCTCCTCGAGGACCGTATAGTTTCCCCACGGACGGTACGTGGTCACATGTTCCGATGCCTCTTTCCGGTCTTCCTGTTTCAGGAGTTCCACAACCTCGCGCACCTTCTGGGTCTCCCCCTTTCTTGCGACCAGCACCGCATCTTCCGTATCAACAATCAGGCACTCCTCCATCCCGATCGTCGATATGAGACGCTTGCCGCTGATGATGAGGGTGTCCCTGGTATCGATGGTCAGGGTGTCCCCCATCTTTATGTTGCCCTTCTCATCCTTGTCAACCACGTCGTAGAGCGAGTCCCATGAGCCGATGTCGTTCCAGTAAATATCAAGCGGGAGTATCACCATCTTGTCTGATTTTTCCGCCACCGCATAGTCTATCGATATTGACGGCATCTGCCCGAAATCGGACAGCATGCTGTCAAAAGTCAGGTCGAGCATGTTCCTGATACCGGGCGCGAACCTTCTGAACTCGTCCGCCATGGTTCCGATGCTGAAGGCAAACATTCCCGAATTCCAGTAGTAATCTCCTTCTCTGATATATCGTTCCGCGGTATCGATATCGGGTTTTTCGGCAAATTTCTCAACCCGATAATACACGGGGGGAAGGTCTCCCTCCGTCTTGCTCTGTGCTCTTTGCTTTTCGCTCTTCGCTTTGATATACCCGTAGCCTGTTTCAGGTCTTGTCGGCTGAATGCCAAACGTCACGATACTGCCCTTTCCCGCAATGTCTCCGGAAAGGCTTACATATTCTGCAAACCGTTCTGCAGGCCTGATGATGTGGTCTGCAGGAGAGATGAACAGCACCTCGTCTTTTTTGCATCTGAGTTTCTCGGTGCAGTATTTCATGCCGAGCGCAATGGCCGGCGCAGTATTCTTCCCGACAGGTTCGAGGATGATATTGCTGACTGCAGCACTGTTCCGGTCTTCAGCTATTGCGCTAAGGTCGGACAGGACGTGGAATTTGTATTCGCTGTTCGTCATGACCACAATGTCGCCGGGAGAAAAGACATGCAGGAGCCTCTCGATCGTCTCACGGAGCAGGGATTTCTCACTGTTGAGCTTCAGGAACTGTTTCGGGTAGTTCTTCCTGCTCAGAGGCCAGAGTCTTGTCCCGGAACCTCCTGCAAGGACAAGCGCTTTCATGCTGCTGCACCCGGGGTGAAGAGTTCCGTATCACCTGCACTGGTAAGGAATCCGAATCTTTCCATGCTTCCTCCTTCCGGTATTGCACATATCGTTATTGTCCGTCTCATACTTCGGCTTCAGCCTTTTTCAGTTCCGCCCTCAGAAAAGCCTCATACCGCTTCAGGCTTTCTTCATCTTCCGCCTCGAAGCGGAGGACTATTACCGGCTGGGTGTTGCTCGAACGCACAAGTCCCCACCCCTTCTCGAACACAACCCTGGCCCCGTCTATGTCGTAGATCTTTTTTATCGGGAGAGGTCCGCTCCCTGATGAGGCGTAGTCCTTGCACCTTTGGACCAGCTTTGCGACTATCTCCCGTTTCTGATCGTCACGGCAGTCCATGCGTATTTCAGGGGTATAATGCATCCGTGGGATATCCGAGAGCAGTTCCCGGATGCCCATGCCAGAGATCTTCATGATCTCGACGAGCCGGAACGTGGTATAAATGGCATCGTCATACCCGAAGTAGTCATCGGCGATAAAGATATGTCCGCTGAACTCCCCGGCGAGGAGCGCGGATTCCTTTCGCATCTTGTCCTTCACAAGTGAGTGCCCTGTCTTCCACATGACCGGCACGCCGCCATTCTTCCCTATATCGTCAAACATAAGCTGAGAGCATTTCACATCACCGATGATGACCGCGCCGGGTTTCTTCTTCAGGATGTCCCGTGAGAGAACGATCATTATCTGGTCTCCCCATATGACGTTTCCTGCCCTGTCGACAACGCCTATCCTGTCTGCGTCACCATCATATCCCACGCCAATATCTGCATTTTCATTTTTTGTCAGGTGTATGAGATCAGTAATATATTCAACAACGGTGGGATCAGGATGGTGATTCGGGAATCTGCCGTCAGGTTCACAGTATAGCGGAAACACTGTGCACCCCATCGCCTCAAGAATATCAGGGGCGATGATGCCGGCGGTGCCGTTTCCTGCATCAACGACCACTTTCAGTATCCTGTATTTCCTGTCTGCGAGATAGGAAAATCGTGCCGTCATGAAACTGCGGTATGCAGCGACAATATCAAACGTCTCAACTGTACCCGGCTCCCGGTTTTCCCGCCAGTCATGATTCCGGATGATCTGCCTGATCCTCTGGATCTCATCTCCGAAGATCGTCTCCCTGCCAATGCTCAGCTTGAACCCGTTGTATTCAGGTGGGTTATGGCTGCCGGTCACCATGATGCCGCCGTCAAGATCCAGGTGATGGAGGGAGAAATACTGCAGGGGCGTCGGGCAGAGACCCACGTCGTATACATGTATTCCGCCTGCGGTAATTCCCCGGATAAGGGCTGCTGCCAGTGCGTCTGAACTGACCCTCGCATCCCTCCCGATACTCACCCGTTTTGCCAAAGGATTCACCTGTCTGAGCCGCGTCACAAATGCCCTGCCGAGCATTAAGGCGAAGTCCTCCGAGAGTTCCTCTCCTGCAATCCCGCGTATATCGTATTCTCTGAATATCCTGTCTTCCATCGTCTGCATGCCTTCGGGCTTATGCCTTTACCTTGCTTTTCACCCATTCCATGTTTTCCCGGTACCACTGCACCGTTCGTTCGATCCCTCCGGAAAAATGCGTCTTCACCTTCCATCCGAGGTGTTCGGTGATTTTATGCGAATTGAGGGAATACCTGAAATCATGCCCCGGTCTGTCCTTCACGAATTCTATGAGGTCTTCAGGTTTTCCAAGTATCGCAAGAATACTTTTCACTACATCTATGTTTCTCTTCTCCTCGCCGCTTCCGATATTATAGATCTCCCCGGCCCTTCCTTTTTCGAGTATCTCGAACACCGCACCCGCGCAATCGGACACGAATAGCCACTCTCTCACATTTTCCCCCTTTGCATACACCGGGACTTTTCTGTCGCTCAGCGCATTCATGATGATTACAGGGATGAGCTTTTCAGGATACTGCCAGGGGCCGTAGTTGTTCGAGGGCCTGACCGTGATCACCGGCAGTCCGTGCGTCCTGTGATATGCACGTCCGAGCATGTCAGCAGCAGCTTTGCTGACCGAATAGGGGGAACTGGGGTTGAGCGGCGTGGTTTCATGGAACTGACCGTCTTTCCCGAGATCGCCGTACACCTCATCAGTCGACACATTGATGAATCTGCCGATTCCATATGTTTTCGCGATATCAAGAAGCACCTGTGTGCCTTTCACGTTGGCGTCGATAAACGGGGATGCGTCATCGATGCTTCTGTCGACATGGCTTTCCGCCGCCCAGTGTACGACCGCTTCCGGCCTTTCCGTCGCAAAGATTCTCTCAAGGGACGTCCTGTCGGTGATATCCACCCTCTGAAAGGAGATGCTCTGCATGACTTCCCGGACTCTTTGCATGTCACCGGCATAGCTGAGCGTGTCGATAACAGTAATGGCATATCCCCTCTGTACGCCCTGTCTCACGAATTCGCTGCCGATAAAGCCCGCCCCGCCTGTGACGAGGAGTTTCTGAATCATACTTTCTCCTTTCCAAACACGCTATTTACATAATTATCTATGCCGAATTTCCAGTCCGGGATCTCGACGTTCAGATCTTCCGCGAGTTTCCGGTTTGCCATGGCAGAAAAAAAAGGCCTTCTGGCCGGAGAAGGGAAGTATTCTGAAGCCACAGGGATAATGAGGTTGCGCATGCCGATTCTTTCCAAAAAATAACGTGCCACCTCATAGCGCGTGGCATATCCGCTGCTCGTAAGATGATAAAAACCCCTCAGGCCACGGTTCACCGCAAACATCGTGAGGTTCACGATGTTCCTTGTATATGTAGGAACCGATATCTGGTCACAGACGATCTTCAGTACCCTGGTCTTCTTTGCCCATTCACACAGCTTGAAGAGAAAGTTCTGTTCGCCCTCTCCGAAAACCCAGCTGACCCTGAACAGCAAGAAGTTATCATAGTCCTCCCTGAGAAAGTTTTCCCCAAGCAGCTTTGTTTTCCCATAATTGTTTATTGGGTTTGTTGGATCTTCTTCTGTGTAGAAATCCTCTTTTTTCCCGTCAAATACATAATCGCTGCTGTAATGGACCAGAAGGGCAGCATTTCTCTTACATGCAAGGGCGAGGTTTCTCACCCCCTGCGCATTTACCTTGTATGCACTGTCGAAATCGTCCTCAGCCTTATCCACAAAATTGTATGAGGCACAATTCACCACAACATCAGGGCCATACTCTGCCAGCGCCTTTTTCACGCTTTCAGGGCTGGTGATATCCATGGCATTTTTCTCAAGAGCTGTTACTTCATGAGCAAAGCTTTCGAGCGACTTCCGGAATTCCCTCGCGAGCTGGCCGTTTGCTCCGGTGATCAGGATTTTCATGAAACTCCGGATTCAGGCAAATGAAGAGAGGAAGGGTACAGCCTGCAACAGGCCGATAGTATGATCCTGCTCTCTTTGCAGGGAGATACCTTTTGTATTTTCACTGTTTATGATTTCCCGTACGTAAAGTTATTGTCTGCATCCTTCAGAAAAGGATGCCTGCTATCCTTGTCGGACAGCACAGGGTTTTCTACCGGCCATTGGATATTGATATCGGGATCGTTCCAGATAATTCCCCGGTCATTCTCAGGCGCATATTCCTGGGTGCATTTATAGAGCACACCGGCAGATTCATCCAGCACGACAAACCCATGGGCAAACCCGGGCGGTATGTAGAGCATACGATTATTTTCTTCAGAAAGTTCGGCACCTGTCCATTTGCCAAAGGAGGGAGACCCTTTCCGGATATCTGCGGCAACGTCGAAAATCCTTCCCTGCACGCACTGGACCAGTTTCCCCTGTGCATGAGGATTCTTCTGGTAATGGAGGCCGCGCAACACCCGGCCGGATGACCGTGAAAAATTGTCCTGTACGAAGTATTCGCTGATTCCTGCCCGGGCAAATCCTGAGTACCTGTATGTCTCCATGAAAAATCCCCGTGCGTCTGCGAAGACCCCGGGTTCGATGAGAATGACTTCGGGAATTGTAAGGCGATGAAACGTAAAAGGCATGGCTATGTGTTTCTGTGCAGAGTATCGGGAATCAGAATTACCAAATATCCGAATCCGTGCGAGTCACTCTGCTCATTTGATGAGCCGCAGGAGATATTTTCCGTATTCGTTATGGTTGAGGTTCTGGGCAAGTTTCGCAAGCTGCTCCTGATTGATATAGCCTTCTTTAAAGGCAATTTCTTCAATACAGGCTATCTTCAGGCCCTGTCTTTTTTCTATGGTAGCGATAAATTCGCCTGCTTCAAGAAGGCTTTCATGGGTGCCGGTGTCAAGCCATGCATATCCCCGTCCCATAAGTTCGACCCAGAGTTTGCCCTTTGAAAGATAGTCCAGATTGACATCGGTAATCTCAAGCTCTCCCCGCCGTGAAGGCCTGATGCTTTTTGCAACCTCAATAACCCTGTTGTCATAGAAATAGAGCCCTGTTATGGCATATTTGGACCTGGGATTTTTGGGTTTCTCCTCAATCGACAGGACATTCCCTTTTTCATCGAATTCGACCACGCCGTACCTTTCAGGATCTTTGACGTAGTACCCGAATACTGTCGCGCCCCCCTTTGTCCTGACGTCATGGGACGCCTTTTTGAGCATATCCGTAAACCCATGTCCGTAAAAGATATTGTCGCCCAGCACAAGGCATACGTTGTCAGTTCCTATGAATTTCTCACCCAGGATGAACGCCTCTGCGATGCCTCCGGGATGAGGCTGTTCCCTGTAGGAAAAATTGAGTCCCAAATGGGACCCGTCACCGAATATGGCAATAAAACGGGGAAGGTCCTGGGGTGTGGAGATGATCAGGATATCCCTGATCCCGGCGAGCATGAGCACGGAAAGCGGGTAGTAGACCATCGGTTTGTCATAGATGGGCAGCAACTGCTTGCAGACACTGATCGTCACCGGATAAAGACGTGTGCCGCTGCCACCTGCAAGGATTATTCCTTTCATAATTGCGTTATTGTATCTGACAAACCCGTACGCTTACAAGCGAAAGAAGGCAGGCTACCGCCATTACATGTCCGGAAGGCATGTTCGGGTTACCTGCAGATACCCTAAACCGATACATTGTACCTGCTACTTTGCTTTCTGCTGCCGGCAGCTTACCGCGTGCTTCTCACGGCATGCTGCTCACGCTTCCTGTCGTGTCACGCCACAGCCAGGCAAAAGCTGTCGAGTTCCACCCTAATGTGAATCGTATTCAGCAGGATCATTACTCTCTCTGATCCTCTGATTTCCTTTTCAAATATTCCGCAGAATTCCCTGAATGGGCCATCCTTTATACGGACTGCGTCCCCTTTGGCAAACCTTTGCATTCCGACCACTACAAGGTTGTCAGATTGCATATTATCCCTGATCGTCTCCATCACTTCATCCTGCACAGCCACAGGACTGCGTTTGCCGACGATATACCTCACGCCACGGGTAAATGTAATAAGGTGGGAATACCTGTCCGCATCGAAATTGGCAAAAAGATAACAGGGGAAAAGATTCTCAATCACGTCAGCAAGCCTGTTGCGACGGAATTTCCTCATCCTGATTTTTGGATTGAGAACCTCGATTCCGATCATCTGAAGGCGGGAGGCTACCGAGTCTTCTTTTCCGTGTTTTGTATAGATGGCATACCACATAATTTTATTTAAACATAATTATAATATATTTTTCGTAACTTATTAAGATATTTTGATTCTTCGGACATTTCCCCGACCAGTTCCTCTTGCACCTTGAGAAGAATATGTTTCTTCTCATAATTTCCGTCGGAAAAAGAAATCTACGGTTCTTCCGGGGATTCGGCACCAATCCTTGAATTCGCAAAAGCCATGCCAGAGATGGCCGCAAGCATCAGCGCATTTGACGGGATATGGAGGTTGAAATCGAATGCACTATGGACAGATATTGTCACTATTGATGACAGAAAGGATATCTTCAGGAATCCGGTTTTTCCATCCCACTTTCCCCTTGTTATGCAGATCATGAGAAGGATCAGGACAGCAAGCAGCAGGACTCCGCCTATTGCCCCTGTTTCAAGTATGAATTCGAGATAATCGTTATGTGCGTGGTCATACAGCAGCACTATTGGTTCAGGGGAATAAAGCTGAAACACATCGAGGAATGTCCCGAGTCCGCTGCCGGTAAGAGAGAAATCACTGAACGCCCTGAGTGTCTCTGCCCAGACCGCAATCCGGGCCTCTCGCGTGATGTCAGTCCTGTAAAACCTGTCGATCACAGGGTCGATTCCGATATACAACAGATAGAGGAACACGACAAGGAGGAAAGATGCAAGCGCCCAAATCTTTTTGGCCTTGAATTTCTTCCAGAAGAAGAAAAGGGCGAATACGGATATGCCGACCAGGAAACTGACAATTCCGGCCCTCGACAGCGAGAGAAAAAGGGAGACGGACATAATCACGCCGAAAAAGCCGAACAGCAGTTGCCTCTCGCGCCGCCGCCTGGTGAATGCGAGACCAAGGGTGAGGGGGACGAGCATGCCCATCAGCCCTGCATAATGATTTCTGTTCAGAAAAGGGCCAAAAGGGCTGCACTGGGGTATGTCCCTTATCCAGTAAATTTTTCCGTTCCATGCAGCCTTCTGGAGGATGGCGAATATGGCAAGTCCGAATCCGAAATATGCCAGTATCATGAGCATCTTTTCAACCGCATGCCTGTCCCGCATGCTGTATGCAAGAAGGACAAAAAAGGCGGCATAGGTCGCCATCCGGGAGAATTCGACCTGCGTCCTGTAGACATGAAGGCTTATATGCCCCGGGGCATTCACATCAACCGCATAGAAAGAATACAGTTCTGAAGACCGTGGAGACAGGTATTCCAGAACTGCCTGAGGAAACGGTATCATCTGTACTGCCAGGAAACCAAACAAAAGCGCCAGGGAAATGAACAGGAGTTTCTCCTGTGTTCCTCCGGCAGGATTGACCGTTTCGCTCTCTTCCACGGCTGCCCTCCTCACGATGAGCTGGAACATGCAGAGGCTCAGGACCGATACCTGGAGGACTGTCGCAGACCACATTTCAACAGCGCCGAAGCTCAGCACTGAAAATATGATAAGCGACGGAGCAATGACCGCTATTTTTGTACCAGTATGATCCCGTCTATCCATGCGCTCCCGCTGATTTTATTGTCCAGTTTGTCTGATCGTTCCCTGCGTATTTTTACGGTCAGCATACTGCATTCTGGGGGAACCTCGAATTCAATGCTGACCTCCCGCCAGAAGTTAGTGCCGGTGACAATATCCGACCTCTTATGCAGGCCTTTGCAGTCATGGCCGTCTACTGACAGAAAAAGGCCGTTCTTTGTGGTAATTGCGTGCGACTTGATATTTCCCCTGAGCAGGTACTTCCTCCCCGGTGAAACCCTCACAACCTGCGAGGCAACCGAAATGTCGGGATTCTGCATTCCATCGAAGGTTACGCCGAGGGAACGGTCTCCGAGAATATGCACATCCCTGTCAACAAATACATCGACACCCTTTGTCTCACTGATTTTCCAGTCAAACCCGCCGTTCAGTATCGGATACTCAAAACTTCCGTTCCACAGAGGTGCATTCATGCCACTGTCGTCCTCCTTGAATCTGCGCTCCCTGTATTCAGCCCAAATGCCTTCTGCCTCCTGATAAAAACGCCTTGATATCAGAAAATCAAGATACCGTATCAGCAGTTCATCTTCAACCTGTGTCCCTTTCATGGTATTCCATAGTTCTCCTGATTCACGTATCCTTTCTGAAGACATCAGGTACAGGAGATACCTTTTATAGTACTGATAGGAAGCGGGGATGAGATTCAAGAGGAGATACCGTGAATCCACGGGGATTTTCCAGAGCATGTCATATGCATCTTCCTGTCTCTCCGGCTTGAGAAGGACAAACTCCCTGAAGTGCTTCACTGACTTTTCGATATTGCCGTTTATCAGATGGAAAACCCCGGCTTCCCACATAACTGACGGGTTTTTTGGTATCAGTATGACCGCTCTTTCGATGGCGTATCCCGCTTCATCCGTCATTCCCGCGGTCTGATATGCCTTTGCGAGGTCAAGCCAGCACCCGCCCTGCAGCGGGCTGAGCCGCAGGGACTGCCGGTAATAGGCAATCGCCTTCTTTACCTCGGGATTCTCACGGTAATAATAATAACGGCCGAGAAGGTAGTTGGGAGTGGCGTTCCATCCGTCGAAATATACCGCGGTGAGAAGACGCTTTTCGCTTATGTCACTGAGGTAAAGCTGACCGATGAATGGTTTGGATATGAACCAGAGAGAGAAAAGATAGAGAGGGAAGACAAGAGAAACGATGAGAAGTCTGCGTTCATTTTTCTTCATTACTATAATAGTATTTATAGTAATTGTAATAGTAGCTGTATCTCATTGCACCCTGGTCGACCGAATTAAGCACCACCCCCAGTATCTTTGCGTTTACGCTGAGAAGCAGTCTTTTTGCCTCCTGAACTGCTTCCTTCGACGTTTGTCCTGACCGCACGACCATGATGACACCGTCCGTCCTGCTGCTGATGATCAGGGGGTCTGCGATGCCGAGAACCGGAGGGGTATCGATGACTATAAAGTTATACAACGGATAGAGTCCGTGAAGCAGGTCCTGAAAACGATATGATGTAAGCAACTCTGCAGGATTGGGGGGGACCGGTCCGGCTGCAATGATATCGAGATTATCTATGGTCGTCGGCTGTATGAGGCCGTCATCGAATTCTGCATTCCCTGACAGGAAGGTTGAGAGTCCTTTTGTGGTTTCAAGTTCAAACACGCGGTGGAGCCTCGGCTTTCGCATATCGGCATCGATGAGCACGACCTTTACGTCCGATTTCGTGAGACTGATGGCGGTGTTGATACTGGTTGTGGTCTTGCCCGCAGACCTTTCAGGACTCGTTACCATCAATATTCTCGGAGGCTTTCCGCCCGTCGACAGGAGGATAAATGTTCTTATGGAACGGTAGGCCTCTGCAATGGGGCTCCTGCCATCCGAATGGGATATGTATTCCACCGGCAGACTTTCTTTGCTCCCGGGATAATGGGGCACAAGCCCGAGCGGCGGAAGGGATACTTTTCTCTCGATGTCCTCGGGCGTTTTTATCGACCGGTCAAGGTATTCGGTAAAGAGTGCAAGCCCTATCCCGCCGAAAAGCCCGACAATGAGAGAAAGAAGGATATTCAGCGTTTTGTTCGGTTTGAAAGGATCTTTGGGAACTTCCGCATTGTCAAGGACCTGAATGTTGCTTGCGGTAAGGCTGGCCGACACGCCGGTTTCCTTGAGTCTCTGGAGGAGGCCGTTATAGAGTTCCTTGTTCGTATCCGCCTCTCTTTTCAGTATCTGATACTGGATTGCGCGCTGGTTGAGGTCAAGGGCCTCCTTCTTCTGGGAATCAAGTGTGACCATCAGCTGCTTCTCGCGTTTTACCGCAACCTCATAATCCTTCCTTACACTTACTACAACTTTTTTTGTTTCCTGATCAATCTTCTTCTTTACCTGGTTTGCATGTTCCTTCAGCCTCACCATCTTCGGATAATCCGGCTTATATGTCTTTAACAGCTCATTGTATTCTGCTTCAAGCGCTGCGTAGCTCTTTTTCAGCTCCATGATGAGCGGATTGTTCATCACCACAGAGCTGGATTCCTGTTCTCCGCTGTGTATTTCCCGGTAAAGCGCCTCTCTGCTGATTCTTTCTGCGGTTGCAGCGGTCATCTCGGTCGAGAGCTCGGAGAGCTTTTTCGACACAATACTTTCGCTGTCAGTGCCCTTGCCTTTGTCATCAGTTTTTTCGAGGAAGATGATCTGGTTTTTTGCAGCATACTCATTCAGCTTTTCTTCAGCCTGCTCCACTTTTGCCTTCATTACCTCAAGCTGTTTTTCGAGCCAGGCCCTGGCCTGATGTGTTGCCTCAAACTTGGATTCGATATTCAGATCGATGAAGGCCTCTCCGATTGCATCTGCTGCCCTCGCCGACAGCTGAGGGTCATAGGATACAAAACTCACATTGACAAGCCTTGACTTCTGGAGAGGAACAACGTCGATCCTGTCCAGAAACCTGTCGATGAGTTGTGAGCTTATGCTCACATCTTCAAGAAGGCTGTCCTGAGCCAGAAGCTCGCGTGAAGCCAGTCTGTTTTCCTTTCTCTCTTCAGGAACTGAAAATTCCGGGTAAACCGCAAGGTTAAGCGTACGAATCACCCGTTTCGCAAGATTTCTGGATTTTAAGACCTTGTATTGCGTCTGATAGTAGTCTTCTTCCGTCCTTTCAAGCCCGACGACATCCTTGAAGGCAAGAATGTTCGGATTTTCTTTTTCGATCTTCACGGTAATTGCAGACTTGTACAGGGGCTTTTTCAGAAATGTGCCGATAGTCACAGTCGTGACTATCGCAATCAGGAACGTGAGGACAACCCATTTCCTTCTCAGGATAATATTCAGATAATCCCTGAGATGGACTTCCTCCTCAGATGTTCCGGAGGAATAATACACCGGCTGGGGAGACGTCAGGTCATACTGACGGGGTTTGTCAAGCGCCCTGCCCTTCTCTTCGTTGGTGCCCTGTGCCATTCTCGGTCCTTCAGAATCCTTTTCCGAATGTGATAAAACCTTTCAGCGTACTGATGAACCCGCTGAAAAAGTTTTTCATCCCGCTCTCGGGCACAATGATAATATCGTTTTCCGAAAGCAGAATGTCCGGGAGTTCGCCCTTCCTGATCGCATCATAATCCGCGGTGATAATGTCCCTGTCACCCCTTCCGTTGTCCCTGAATATCCTTATGTCACTCTGGTGCGCCTCCGGAGCAAGTCCCTGGGCCATCGTAATCGCCTGAATAAAGGTGGTCTTTCCTTTCATGGTAAACGCCCCCGGGGTTTTCACTGCCCCATCTACAAACACCACTCCGCCCTTGGGCAGATTGATAACATCCCCGGCAAAAACAGGCACGTTCAGGCTAAAATTACTGTTTACAAGGAGTTCATTGAGATCGATCACCATCGTCTCAGCCCTGCTGTTCGGCATGTCTTTTACTGACGGACGGATCACATAGCAGATGTTTCCTGCATCTTCTTTCAGGCCGCCTGCGGTCATGAGCATGTCAATTAGATATCTCTGCCCGGTGACTGCATAGACCTGCGGATTGTTGACCGCGCCCACAACCGATATTCTCTGGCTGTGGTATTCCTTTACAAAGACATTGACCACGGTTTCCTGGACATACCTGTCGAGTCTTTTTGCTATCTCCTTTTCGAGTTCCGAAGTGGTCATGTTTTTTGCCCTGATGATGCCGACAAGCGGCAATGCGATATCACCCTGGGAATTGACCCTCACTGTTTTTTTGAGGTCTTCCACATTGTATGCTTCGATCTCAAGGAGATCTTCCGGTCCGATGCGGTAGTCATCCGTTGCGCTTGTCCTGCTCGCCGCACTCACCATAATGGCTTCATTCAGTTTTTCGGTCTTCTTTTTTGCTGAAAGGTCAAGGGTCGGCGGGGTCTTGGATGCATGGTCAGAAGCGCACCCTGTGAAAAGCATGAACAATGCAATACACAAAGACAGAATAGGCTGTTTCCTGCACATGAAACAGTTTATTTTATAAACCCTGCAGGACTGTGAACCCCATCCCCACGATATGAATCTAAGGCAGTCACACCTGCACCGGTAATGAATGCTCCTGTTATCATCAGCTGAATTGATGCGTCATTCAGTCCGTTTTCTGCCGGGGTATATCCCAATGCCTTGTCTTCTCCTTCAAGGGAAGCAAAAAGACGCTCACCGGTATTGAGGATTCTCGCTTCGAGCGCCGGACCGCTTACGGCAATCCCCCCATGGAGGCTTCTGATAAATGTGCCTTCGGGACCGCGAATGATCATGCCCTGGATATTCTTAAACGAAGGAGCGCCGGGACCAGCCACAAGGGAATAATATCCGCCTGTCTGCCGGGTGACAGAAACGGTCGCTTCTTTTGTAGTTACCGTCAGGGAGGCAGATGGGGGTACCGCAAATAATACCGTGCCTTTCTCAAGCGCAACAGAGTAATTGCCCTGTGCTGCCTCAATAGAGACTTCGGTCGCCTGTGCAAGGTCAATCCTTGCACCATCTTTTGTGGTGATGAAGACAACCCCGTCACTTGTGCGAATCTTTGAAGATTTGAACAGCGGGTAGATATCAGGAACCCGGCTCCATTTTCCGGTCGACGAACTGATCTCAACACCGCCTGTAGACTTAATTTCCCCGAATGCCACGGTGTCCTGCGCTGAAGCGCCGGGAGAAAAGCATACCCCTGTCAGTACAGCAGCGAAGAGTGCACAGCATGTTATCAAGAAACAGTATCTTTCCATAAAAATTACTAAATACTTAAACCACTACTTTACACTTTTAGCGAATTTTCCAGAAAAAGTCAAGTTTTATTTTTATATAATGCAGTTACTTTATTTAATAAAAGAAATGCTTGAAGTGTACGTGATAACCCAACGAACCTCAGTTCCCGCTGCGGACAAAAGGTTCTGACGGCCAGGCCTCCGGCCCGTGTTATCACACGATTCAGGCTCCGCCGAAGCCGATGCTCACCTTCCCTTCCTCAACTATGACCGGCACTTTCCGTATGCCCCCTGAAAGCACCAGCATCTCCTCAAACTTCTCGCTGTCTTCAATTACATCGAAATACTGTGCTGATTCTCCGAAAGCCGCAAGGGCCTTTCCGGTATAGGGTCAACCCTTTTTTCCATAGATGACTATACCTTCCATTGTCGCTCCCTTCCTCCTTCATGAGATCCCTGATAACTGCTCTGTGTACTCCTATGCATTGAGATATCTCCGGGGGTTTTCTGTAATACACCTGTGCACCATCTGTCTCGCATAGCCTATGCGTATGAGTCTGCCGGCAGACTCGGTCACTGTCATGCTTCCGCCGAGAAGTCTGCCCTTTGCATCAGAAATGGCTTTTTCCGGACGTTGAGAAGTGTTTGTCCCCTTCACCATATCCGACACGATGAGAATCCTTTTGTGATCTTTTGCGCGGAATATCAGGCCGAGCGTCTCCGGGTGAAGATGATACGGGTCTGCGATAACCTCAATATACACATCCCTGTTTAGGAGCCCGAACCCGGCTATCCCGGGTTCCCGGTGATGCATCCCCCGCATGGCATTAAAGATATGGGTAATCCCGCGTGCTCCCGCCCTGAACCCGGCCTCTGCTTCGGCAAACGTCGCATCAGAGTGTCCCATATTGACAATCACCCCCTTCTGGGAGACTTCTTTTATCAGCCGCAGCGCTCCCGGCATTTCAGGAGCAATTGTAATAATCCTGACCACCTCTTCGAATCCCTCAGTGAGTCTCCTGTAGGTGTATTCTGCCGGATTGCTCAGAAATCGTTTTTTGAGCGCCCCGCACTGTACCGGATTCAGAAATGGGCCTTCAAGATGTATCCCGATAATTCTTGCTGCCCCTTTTCTGCTGCCCATTGCCTGCTGTACATCCATCGCCTTGGCAACTGTCAGCATGTGGTCTCTCATGGTGTGTATCGCAGACGGATACACCGAAAGGACTATTTCAGAGACCCCTTGCGCGCCATGGAGCTCAGCGATTTTCAGGATCTCCTCTGCCCTGGTCGTCTGCGTGTCATACCCGGCAATACCATGCGTATGGAGGTCGGTGGTTCTCATCTGAAAGTATGATACCACAGGAAGAACAGGCCTCCGCACGAATTGTTACAGGGCAGTTGGAGTTTTCCGCGGAGAACTGTATTCTATAATTAATGACACACATGAACCGTGACCACATTACCCTGGGTAACTTCACCATGGATAGTCTTGATCAGCTCATCCGCAACGCTGCTGCGTTCGGCGATATTGGGAGCAGGATAGCATTTCTGTCCGCACATCTCATCGGTACGGAGTATGCGGAAGCAACTCTCGTGGGAAGCAGCGATATCCCCGAGGCATTTGTCATTAATCTTCAGGGCGTGGACTGTTTTACCTTTCTTGAATATGTCGAGGCGATGCGCCTGTCAGGTTCTTTTCCTGAGTTCAGCGAGAACCTACAAAGAGTGCGGTACAGGGACGGAATAGTCGATTTCTCCCGCAGAAACCATTTCTTCACTGACTGGAAAGAATGGAATGCAGGGCATATCTCCGATGTGACAGAAAATGTCGGATCATCTGCGGTGCGGAAGGTCACGAAGAGGTTGAATGACAGGGAAGACGGGACGCTTTTCCTCCCCGGCATCATGCCCGTTCAGCGGGATATCCGCTATATTCCTTCTGAGCGTATTGACGACGCGGTAAAGGCGTCATTAAGAACAGGAGACTATGCGGGGATATACACCGAACTCAAGGGACTGGACGTCTCGCATGTCGGGATTGTGATCAGGGAGGGAGAAACTCTCCGGCTGAGACACGCTTCCTCGCAAAAACAGATGAAAAAAGTTGTTGATCAGGATTTCAGCAACTACATGTCGGACAAGCCCGGCATTCTCGTATTCAGGCCGGTGATGAATTCGGCTTGAGCTTTCCGTTATGCATCAGACTTCAGATCAGCGATCGCCTGCCGCAGCCACCAGAGACACCCCAATCCCGGCAGGGCAATAAGAAATGTCACGAAGAAGAAACTTGCCCATCCGATGGATTCCACGAGAAACCCGGATGTGGGGGACACAAAGATCCTCCCAAGGGCAGCGAGCGAGGAAAGAAGCGCATACTGAGTTGCGGTATAGCGCTGATTGCACATCGCCATGAGCAGCGACACAAATGCCGCAGTGCCCATGCCACCAGTCAGATTTTCGAAGGCTACGGCAAAGACAAGGATGCCGTAACTTTTTCCCGCCAGTGCAAGCATCATGAATGAAAGGTTCGAGACTGCCTGGAGGATGCCAAACACAAGAAGCGAGCGGAACAGCTTCAGGCGCACCATGAGAGCGCCGCCGAACATGGCGCCGATTATTAACGACGCGATCCCGAGCCCCTTATTGATTGTGCCTACCTCACTGACGGAAAACCCGACCCCTTTGATGAGAAACGCCGTGGTGAGGGCACCCGCATAGGCATCACCCAGCTTATACAGGATGATCAGCAGCAACAGCCATAAGGCAAAGTTGCGCGAAAAGTAATCCTTCATCGGCCCCCAGACTGCTTCCGTCATGGTGGACGGAGGAACTGCCTTCTTCTCTGGTTCCGGCCCGATGAGCGCGGAAAGAATACCAATCCCCATCACTGCCGCCATCAGCAGATAGGTCTGTCTCCATCCGAGATGATCGGAAAGGATGAGCGCAAGCGCGCCTGACACGAGCATGGCAATGCGGTAGCCCATGACAAACACTGCTGCCCCGACACCGCGTTCCTGTTCACGAAGAACATCCGTGCGGTACGCATCAATCACGATATCCTGTGACGCAGACGCAAATGCCACTGTAAGGGCAAGCATCGCGAGCACTGCAGGGGCCTGCTGAGGAGAGCTGAATGCCATTGCGGTAATGCCCGCGACAAGACTCAGTTGAGTGATGACAATCCAGCCCCGCCGCCTGCCGAGCCACGGCGGCACAAAACGGTCCATAAACGGCGACCAGAAGAATTTCAGCGTATAGGGGAGGCCGACCAGGGCAAAGAGTCCTATCGTGCGCAGATCGACCCCGGCAACTGTCATCCATGCCTGCAGGGTTCCTCCTGTCAGCGCCAGCGGAATGCCCGAGGAGAACCCGAGAAAAGTGATAACCGCAATCCGCTTGCTGGTAAATACCTTAATATATGGAGAGATATCAAACGAAGCTTTCATCCCCTCAGCCCATTTTCGGCATACAATTCATTACGGTCACTATTATAGCAGGGAAAGCCACGGGCTTTTTTTTTGCGGAAAAATCCCGTGACTTTGATATTCAATTTTCTTTACCGTGCGGTTCTTTAAAAGGGAAAAAGGCAGAATTATACATGGAGAGCTTTTTCTCATCGGTAAGAATTCCTGCTATTCGACTTATTTTCTGCGTTTTTTCAGATTCTCATGGACGTACAATGTTTCAGCGTAAAAAAATAATGCATATCAAAATAGTATAATAGAAAAACATAACCCGTAGACGGAGGTGTAACATGAAGGTATCGGAGTGGTCATTTACACCGTTTCAGGGCCTCGGGGAAGCTCTCAGAAAACATAACTGCACGCTCAATCAGAAGCACATCCCTGTAAAGAAACCCGCCGAAAATAAAACAGATGAAGAAATATTCCGCGAGGCAATGGCTGATGTGAAGGAAATCAGTGAGTTCAGGGCAATGCCTCCGAAAAAGCCGCCTGAATATACCCCTTCCCCCCGGAAGGATGATACCCTCGAGATATTGCGCCAGATTGTTGACAGGGAAAAGAAGATAAAAATCTCGGATACCGGTGAATACATGGAATGGACAAATCCGAAAATCAGGAAAGACATTTCCGAAAAGCTGCATCAGGGCTGTTTTTCTGTGCAGGACTATATTGATCTCCACGGCATGACCCTTACGGAAGCAGAAGAAGCCTTCAGTTCCTTTATCAGGCACGCAGTAAAGCATAATCTGTTCTGTATTAAGGTAATACACGGAAGAGGCCTCAGATCTCCCAGAGGTCCGGTGCTCAAAACAGCCCTCGAGAGATGGCTGCAGGGGACATTCAGGAAATGGGTACTCGCGTATACCACTGCAAAGGACTGCGACGGAGGACTGGGCGCAACATATGTAATATTGAAAACAAAATAGGCTGAGGATAGAGTATTTGCGCGGATTCTTTTGCTGATAGTCAACTACAATATATGAAAACAAAGAGGCAGAAGCCTTGCAGGAAGGAACGACCGAGAATGAGCAAAAATACTCTATCCTCTGGATAATCAGAAAAATATTATGAATAATATGGGCTCAGAGGAGATCCGGATATCAATAATACGATCAGGGTAAAGATCTATTATGAGGACACTGATGCAGGCGGCATCGTTTACTATGCAAACTACCTCCGTTTCATGGAGCGGGCAAGGACAGAACTGCTCGCTGAAAAGGGGATCGATATCGCAGAGTATCACACAAAAGGATATTTCTTTCCTGTGGTGCACGTCGACATATCCTACAGAAGACCTGCAAAACTCGGAAATATTCTCGATATCAGAACCGAAGTCATTGAGATCAACAATGCATCCCTCCTCGTAAAACATGAGGTATACAGAGACGCCATGCTGCTTGTCGAGGCAACCGTGAAGCTCGCCTGCATTACCACGGAAGGGAAACCCCGGAGATTGCCGGAAGAGTTCCAGAGATTATCGCCTGCCGGCAACTGAACACACACGCATACAGGATTATTTCATGGAAAGAAATCTGGTTTTTTTTATTTTCCCTGAATGATTACGGTTCCAGGGCAGCCGATCTTTCCCTCCACAGAATACCTGCATGCACGAAACAGACCGATCGTCCACAGATTCGTCATGAGATGTTCTGTGATGCAGGATGCGGTGAATACAGATTCCTCCTGACACAGTGACAGATACACCACAAGCTGGTCAGCCAGGTGCGGGTCAACCGCCGCACCGGTCGAATAGTACGCAAGGAATTCCTTTGCTGCATCTTCTCCCACAGTCTCAGCCCTTTTGCCCCGCTCACCGAGCGAAGTGAAGCCTGCGACCGCATTTGCAGACTCTGACTGAAGATAAAGAAACGTTCCCTGCCCGGGTGTCGGCACATTCTGCGTGCGAATGTCCACGGCACAGCGGAACTCTCCAGGGGTCGCATGTATCGCCTCCATCATGGCGTTTCCCTGTCTTTCTGCGATCGACAACGGGAGGTTGCCGACACCTGAATATCCCCGCAATGTGAGCAGATCTCCTCTTTCCCTGTTCCTGAAAGGAGCCACCGTTTTCACAGGAAAAATCTCTGCCCTCACCCTTCCTCCACCCTTCGGATAAAAACCATACGCATCAATCGCAAGGCGTGTTTCGATGCCGATCCGTCTCAAACATGCGGCAAAGACTCCCTCGAGGTAATGGAAGGAAGGGCTGAAGGGGACATGGGTACCCCCTTTGAGCGTGAATACAGATATTGTGTCGGAAAAGATAAGAGAGGGAATGATTGTGTGAAGTACCAGAGAGGTCGAACCTGCGGTTCCCACATCCAGGAAGTAATCTCCGCTTTTCACCTTGCCCGGTGAGAACAGCAGTTCTGTCGAGCCTTTGGTATCGCCGGAAACCTCCGCACCAGATATCAGTTGCGCCGCCCTGACACAGGTAAGGTGCTGCGGCATAAGTCCCGGCTTTCTCCGTCCTCTTCTGATATTGAAGATCCTGAACGGTTTTCCGAAAAGGCAGGAAAGTCCCAGTGCCGTGCGCAGTATCTGGCCTCCTCCCTCCCTGTAGCTTCCGTCAATCTCTATCACCATTGATACTTTATCAGACTCACCCTGCAGATTCCAGCGGGGTATGGTCTATACGCAGGCCCGTTATATTGACAGGCTCGCCAGATGTCTGATGATACTGAGAAGACACCATCCTCTCCTCTCCTCTCCTCTCCTCTCCTCTCTTACTCCCCTCAATGGGGGGGGATAAGAACCGCCATGTACAATGTACGGAAGACCAAAAAACAATAGAATATGATCCGAAATACTGCTACAATTAGTGAGTACGGCCAGACTCACCTGCGTGAAAAATATTCAAAGGGAGGACAAAAACCATGGATCTGAAAAATATCATTGCGATCGGGAAAGAAGGAGTGCAAATAAAAGATATCAATGCCCTGAGACAAGGCATTGACAGCCTCGTATATGAGGCAGTATTTTCGGACGGCGAGAAAAAAACCGCCCTCCTGGTGCTGATAAAGGAAATTGCCAAGGCAGCCGGCGCCATACCGTCTTCCATTCAGTCGCTCTACGAGGAAATGGGGAGGAGTTATCCGGGATTCACCGTCCCTGCCATAAATATCCGGGGGCTGACATACGATGTGGCAAAGGTCATCTTCAGGAAAGCAATGGAAATGAAGGTCGGGCCCTTCATTTTCGAGATCGCACGTTCTGAGATCGGATATACCAAGCAGAGACCGCTCGAGTACTCCGCACTCGTGCTTGCCGCTGCCGTCAGTGAAGGATACCTTGGACCAATATTCATTCAGGGCGACCATTTCCAGCTGGTAAGGAAATACTTTCTGGCTGACGCAAAACCCGAAACGGATTATGTGAAGGGGCTGATACAGGAAGCGATAGAGGCCGAATTCTACAATATCGATATTGATACCTCGACCATTGTGGACATCGACCGGGAAACACTCAGGGAACAGCAGAAACCAAACTTCGAGATGACGGCAGAGCTGGCTGCGTACATCCGGAGCATTCAGCCTGAAGGAATCGACATCTCCATCGGTGGAGAGATCGGGGAAATAGGCGGCAAGAACAGCACTCCTGACGAACTGAGGGCGTACCTTGAAGGCTTCAAGGAGACATTCACCTCAGGCAAGGGACTGAGCAAGCTCAGCGTCCAGACCGGCACCAGCCATGGCGGCGTGGTACTGCCTGACGGAACTCTCGCAAAAGTCAAAATTGATTTTGAAACACTGCGAACGCTCTCTGACCTCGCGCGAAAGGAATTCGGCCTTTCCGGATGCGTGCAGCACGGGGCCTCCACGCTCCCTGAAGATGCCTTCCACATGTTCCCGGAAACCGGCACATCTGAAGTCCATCTCGCCACCGGGTTCCAGAATATCATGTACGACAGCGCTGCCCTTCCCGCAGAATTCAGGGAAGAAGTTTATAATTTTATCAAGCAGGAATATGCGAAGGAAAAGAAGGAAAACCAGACCGAGGAGCAGTTTATCTACAGCACGAGGAAGAAAGGCTTCGGCCCACTGAAAAAGAAATGGTGGGATCTTCCCGCCTACGTGAAAGATCCTATCATGGATGAGCTCGGGGCGAAGTTCGCGCTTCTCTTCGAGAAACTGAAAGTAACCAATACCACCGAGATCGTCAAAAAGACGGTAAAACCTGTAGTGGTAAAGAAGGAGATAGACAGGGGACTCATCGGGCTGTAGATAGTTTTTCTGTTTGATGGTGACCAAAAGGGCAGACAACCTCTGCCCTTTTTTCGTGCATTGTTCGGATTTAAAAATCAGAACCGGTTAGCCCTTCACCTGTTTTCCTGTAGACACGTGCACGAATTACTTCTTACGCCCGACAACGGTAAAGCTGTAGCAAAATCCAGCAATATGCTATAGTCATTGCGAGTGTAACGACGCAATCCCGTCTTGTCATCTAAGATTGCCACGTCCCGAAAGCTTTCGGGACTCGCAATGACCTGGTTACCAAACGCTTAAGTTACGTATCGATGGATCCGGGCATATATGAAAATGCCTCGCGGGAAGGAACAGATGAGCGAAAATGCTCCGTCCTCAGCATAATCAGAATAATTTATGAATAATATTGACTGAACGGCACTTGAAAAATACATACGATTGATGCATATTAATACATATAAAATATATTGACAGCAGGGGGAATTTATGAAGACTACACTCAACATAGAAGACCGGCTGCTTGACAAGGCAGCAAAGTTAACCGGCATTAAGGAAAAAACATCCCTTGTCAGACTTGGACTCGAAGCACTTATCGCGAAAGAAAGCAGCAGGAGACTCGCAAAACTTGGCGGAACTGAAAAGAAATTAGGAAGTATTCCTCGCAGAAGATCAGCAGGCAAATGAAATGGTTCTTGTTGACACTTCGGTGTGGGTTGCACATCTTCGGTCCGGCGACATCGGACTTGAAAACCTGTTGAATGACGGCCATGTTGTTTGTCATCTCTTCATCGTCGGTGAACTCGCATGCGGCAATCTCTCAAACAGGTCTGAAATTCTTTCTCTCTTGCAGGCCCTGCCTCTGGCGAATCATGCAGAACATGAAGAGGTGATGCGTTTTATGGAGAATTACTCACTTATGGGGAAAGGATTAGGGTACATTGATATGCATTTGATTGTTTCGGCTCTCTTGACTGGAGTTCCAATCTGGACACTCGACAGAAAACTTAAAGAGGTTTCTTCAAAGCTGGGGTTAGGATTATAAGGTTGTCCCGATAGTTTGAGAAAGGAAAACATATGAAACAATGGTATGAGAAACCCTTTGAGAACTATGCAGACAGATACGACAAAGAAGAATTCACAAGATGTGGCAATACCATCACTGGAATTGATTTATCAGAATCAATGCTGGTAACAGCGAAAAAGCCTGTTCTGTGCAGGATAGTATCCTGAACGCATCACACAACCGCTTTCAGGATGAGGAAACTGATGAGAAATGCCAGTGAGGGGGCGATGACCCAGTTTGCCATGATCTTCCTGATCAGGCCAAACTTCACCGTCTCCATACCCTTCGACATTCCGACTCCGCTGATTGCCCCGATAATGCAATAGGTCGTCGAAACAGGCATGCCGAGAAAGGTGAAGAAAAGCACGCACATCCCTGCCCCGAACTGCGCGGCAAACCCGGAATAAGGGTCGAGGGTGGTAATCCCTTTGCCTATCGTCTCAATGACCCGGTGGCTTAAGATGACCGCTCCGAGGAATACGAACAGAGACCCCGCAAGAGATGCCCGCAGCTGTTCGATCAGCCCTGAATGGATGACCGGTCCTAGAATTGTTGCAAGTTCATTCGCGCCGGTGTTGTAGGAGATGAGAATACCGCTGAAAAGCAGGAGGGATCTCAGGATTTTTTCGATCCGGAAGAGGGACAGTTTCGAGATGGTCTTTTCCATCGCTCTGTACAGCAAAAGGGCAGTAAAAAAAGCAATCACCGGGGAAATGATCCATGAGATTATGATTTCAAAGAGTGCGGTAAAGTTCACCGCTGTCCCTGCGGCAACCCCTGCCCCTGCCAGACTGCCGATGATAACCTGGTGTGTTGAGAGGGGCAGTCGCTTCCAGTTGGAAACAATGATCAACAGTGCAGCCACTGAAAGGGATACGCTGAGAATGGGGAGGGTAATCTCCACGAGGTCCTTACCGACCGTCTCCATCACTTTTTCCCCCTGCACCAGAATGCCGATCAGCACAAAACACCCGAACAGCAGCACAGCCCTTCGCAATTTAATGATCCCGCATCCGATACATATTCCGAGGGCGTTCGAGGTATCGTTTGAACCTATGCCGAAGGCGATAAGAAAGCAGGCTGCAACAGGGATGAGTTCAGTCATTGAGCAGGATAATCACGCAGGGTATCATGACATCATCTCATGCTCAGGTTTATGATATGGAGATAGTCGCTCGCATCTTCGATCACATCACTGATATGGGTAAGATACGAAATGAAATCCGAGAGTATTCTGCCTTCCCAGAAGTCTTTTACCTCTTTCTTCCTCAGTTTGCTGATCAGATCGAATTTCAGGTCATCAATCTTTTTCTCAAAGATCCTGATGGCGAGGGTCTTTTCCCGCAGATCTCCCTTATCGAACAGGGTATCAAAGGCGATCATGAGCATCTCGCACATCTGCCGGTTGATATCCGCGATCTTCACACAGTCTTCCCTGACCTCGCGGTCAATCTCTGGCCCAAGGTATTCAAATTCAAAGGCGGCGTCTTTCAGCGCATCAAACGCCTCGTCGACGATCTCGACAAACCTGCAGATGTTCGTCCGGAGAAATGGCAGGAAGGCACCCTCATAGATAGTGGAAATGATCTCCCTCCTGACACTGTCCCCCTCCCTTTCGAGATCAGCAACACAATACATCTGTGCCTTATCCCATGCCTCCAGCCCGTTTCTGAAACACCCTGAGGCAGAAAAGAGGATCTGCATGTGTTTCCTGATGTTATCGATAACCTTCTGCTCCGTATTGCCCCCAAAGACATTTTTAAGCACCGTGTCCCTCTCTTGCCTTTTTGATCAGTTCTGCAGACATGACATCCAGCAGTGAGATAATCCCGCTGATTTCCTTGCCTTCACACACAAAAACCCTGCTGATATTGAATTTTGTCATGAGACTGACCGCATGGTCCAGCTCCACTCCTTTATTGATGCAGACCAGCGGTTTTGAAGTAATTTCGCCTACCTTTGTCTTATTGAGGTTCAGGTTCTTCACGAGCACCTTGAAAACAATGTCCCTGACTGTGATCACACCGTAGACATCGTTTTCGTCTCCGGGCTTCACAAGCAAGGAACGGATTCTTTTATCGATCATCCTCTCGATGGCATCATAAATAGAAGCTTTGCCATCGATCATTTCCACCTTTTTCGTCATTACCTCTTCAACCTTCATGGTTCACCCCCTGCACGGATTATTGTCAGCAGTGTTTTTGGGGATATTCTCCCCGGCGCATATGACTGTCTGATTTCCTGAAATATTATGAGAACTTCGTGGCATTGTCAATGAAAATGTGCACTGTATGGCCGTCTTCAGGCTTTCCGGGGAAGTGATGATAGCAATTACTCTCTGAAGTTTGATAGAGTAGAAGAGTATGTGTGTACATGGAGGTCCTATGCGCATTCTCTCAATCATGGCTGCAGTATTCATCATGCTCTCCTCCTCTTTTGCATCCGGAGAGGTGAGCCAGAAAACCTTTACGGAAAAGGAGATACGGAAAATGGCGGAAACAAAGGCAGTAATCGAGACAAAATTCGGCAACATGGAAATCAGATTCTTTCCTGAAGTCGCACCGAATCATGTAAACAATTTCATCGATCTCGCCAAAAAGGGATTCTATGACGGGACGACCTTCCACAGGGTTATTCCCGGGTTCATGATCCAGGGCGGGGATCCCAATTCAAAAAGTCCTGACAGGTCCAGGCACGGAATGGGAGGTCCCGGCCATACAGTGAAGGCAGAATTCAATGACAAACCTCACAAAAGAGGAATCCTCTCCATGGCACGGTCTGCAAATCCCGACAGCGCAGGATCGCAGTTCTTCATCTGCGTGGCTGATGCACCTTTCCTTAACAGGCAGTACACGGTGTTTGGAGAGGTTGTGTCAGGCATGGAAACGGCTGACAAGATCGTGAACGCGCCGAGAGACCCGAAGGACAATCCTCTCGAACGCATAGAGATGAAGGTCACTATTACTGAAAAATAAGAGAGGAGGCTGCGACCGTATGCGCATGAATACGGCAATATCACTGCATATTCTTGCCCTGTGCAAAGTGCTGCTGCTGGTCCCTGCAGTGTTTCTTGCCCTGCAGACCTTTTCGCAGCAGGAGGTCGGCGCCGAAACCAGGGTCTTCCGGCTGAAAGACCGCAAGAACATCAGCTATACACAGATGATACAGGAAATCAGGAATGCCGATCTTGTCCTCATCGGCGAGGTGCATACGCAGGCATCCCATCACCGGAATCAGCTTCGCATCATAGAGGCGCTGCACGGCACAAAAACCCCTCTGGCTGTCGGGTTTGAGATGTTCACCGCAGAAAACCAGAAAATTCTCGACAGATGGGTAGCCGGCACGCTCTCATCAAACGCCTTTATTGACAGTTACTACAGAAACTGGAATTACCCGTGGACACTTTACCGGGATATCTTTCTTTATCTGAGGAAAAAGAAAATCCCTGCAATCGGCCTGAATCTGCCCCCTGAGATCACCCGCAAGGTCTCCACCTCCGGGTTTGCCTCCCTCACGAAAGAAGAGCTTGCAAAACTTCCTCCCGAAACAGGCTGTGCGGTGGACGAGAAATATATGAAGTTTATCCGGAGGGCGTATGCGATGCACGGACATGGCGGCAAGGAATTCATCTATTTCTGCGAAGCGCAGCTTCTCTGGGACCAGACGATGGCGCGGAATCTCCTGAAGTTCAAAAAGAAAAACCCGAAAAAGACGGTCGTTGCGCTGACAGGGAACGGGCATGCTTGGAAACGCGGCATCCCCGAACAGGTACGCGCGCTGTCTCCCGGGACCAAATACCGGGTAATTCTGCCGTATATCCCCAATTACATCGAGCCCCGGCTTGTCAATGCCGAGGACGCTGATTATATTGTGCTGCAGTAACCGTATTCCGGGAACGATACTCTGGCAGACGTTTTTAAAAGAGACTTGACTTTATAGCCTGCTGATTTTTATTATTGGTATTTCGGGGCGTAGCGCAGCCTGGTAGCGCACACGGTTCGGGACCGTGGAGTCGAAGGTTCAAATCCTTTCGCCCCGACCAGCTTTTTTATCCCCCGATTTTCGACATGGTGCGGGAAGACGCTTTCCCTGCATTCATGATCGCCCTGAGTCCGGCGTTCTGTATATGCACCCTGTGCCCTTCGGGTTTCACCGCGATAGAAAGCCTGAGAAGCCGCTCTATTTCATGATCCGGCGCATCACTGCGCAGCGCGGGTTTCAGGTCTATCTCGGATTCCGAGAAGAGGCAGGGTCTGAGCTTGCCGTCGGCGGTCAGCCTGAGGCGGTTGCATTCCCCGCAGAAATGGTTGCTGAGCGGGCTGATGAAGCCGAGAACTCCCGGTGCGCCATCGAACCTGAAATAGCGGGCAGGGCCTGATTTCCGGACGGAAACGGGGCTGATGCGTCCGACCTTGTGAATGATGTTCTTGATCTCTTCCACAGGGATAAATTTTTCAGGCTTCCAGATGCCCTGTGCGCCGAACGGCATGAACTCGATGAATCTTACCTGATAGGGATGTTCGAAGGTCATACGCGCAAAATCGGCAATCTCATCATCATTGAGTCCCTTAATGGGGACCATATTGATCTTAACCGGCAGAAGGCCTGCCTTTTCTGCAGCGCCAATCCCCCTGAAAACCGCATCGATATCCCCTCCCCTCGTGATCTCCCGGTACCTGTCAGGCCTTAATGAATCGAGGCTGACATTCACCCTGAACAAACCGGCGGCAGCAAGCTCTTCCGCAAGGGGCTCAAGCAGTATGCCGTTTGTCGTTACACTGAGATCGCTGAGTTCCCGAATGCTCTTTATTAAGGAAATAAGGCGGCTGACATTTTTTCTTATGAGGGGTTCCCCGCCGGTTATTCTGACCTTTCTGACGCCGCTTCCGGCTGCGATTCTGAGGACCCTGTAAATCTCCTCATAGCGGAGGATTTCTTTATGCTCAATCGGGACGATGCCGTCCGAAGGCATGCAGTAGGAGCACCGAAGGTTGCATCTGTCGGTAATGGAGACGCGCAGATAGTCTATCGTGCGCGCAAAATTATCCCTGAGACTGTTCATTGTTTCTTTTTTACATTCTTCTTTTCTGATTCCTCTATCTTCTTCTTCGCAAGCTCTGCCTCCCTCGATTTCGGGAAACGCTCCACGAGCTGCTCAAGGAGCACTTTCCCCGTCTTCCGGTCTCCTATCTCGAGGAATGAAAGGCCCTGCTTGTAGAGGGCGCCGGGCGCCTTCTGGCTGTTCGGATACTTTTTCAGGAGTGTCTCATAGGCAAGGATCGCTCCCTCGAAATCCTTTTCATTATAATATGTCTCCGCTATCCAGAAATATGCATTGTCTGTAAGATCATCCTTCGGGAAGTCCTTAATAAACTCTTCGAATTTGGACCTCGCCTGCCGGTAATTCTTGTTCTTGAACGTTGCATATGCGTCCTCATACCGCGCAGCCTTATCGGCAGGCTTTGCCGATTTCTCCGTCGGCATTTCCTTCCGTGGCTCTCCTGACACTGCCTCTTCCTTCTGCTGTTCTTTCAGGGCTTCACGCTGCTGCTTCACCTGCTCTTCAAGCGCGGCAAGCCTGGTTTTGATCTCCTTGAACTGTCCTTCCATGCCCGTGATCTGCACTTTCAGGAGGTCCATTTCGGATACGGAGGTTTTCAGCGTCTTCTCCATAAAATACTTGTTCTCTTCGAATTTGCCGCTCAACTGCTGGAGGTCACGTGAAAGCCCCGAAAGCGTGGACTGAATCTCGGCCTGGCTTTCCCGCATCACGTTTACAGACTCCTCCCTCGCAACCCCCGTCGTCCTGTCTTTCAATTTGTTCAGGTCATCCCGCGCAGAGAGCGTATCCCTCTGCAGTTTGCTGACATCCTGCCTGACAAGCATCAGATCATCCGTGGTCGCACAGGATGAGGAGAACAGGACGACAAGACACATGGCACACAACAGGGCACGCGTCCGGTTATTCCGCTGCATCTGATGACATCGCGGCATTCTCTTTCCGTTCATCTCAGCACGACAAAATGATCACGCCTGTTCTTTGCCCAGCAGGCTTCTGTTGCCTCAGTGCACATGGGCTTCTCCTCACCATAGCTGACCATCTCGATACGGCTGGATGCGATTCCCAGGGCGATAAGATAGTCCCTTGCTGCCTTTGCCCTCCGGTCGCCGAGTGCGAGGTTGTATTCGCTTGTTCCCCTGTCATCGCAATGGCCCTCTATCGAGAGCTTTGCTGAGGTGTTTTTCAGAAGCCATGACGCAACATTCTGCAGGACAGCTTTTGCCTCGGCAGAAATATCATACTGATCATAGTCGAAATAGATATCCTGGAACAGTCCTCTTTCCTCCCTGTACCGGGGGGCTTCCTCCTTTGTCTCCACCTTTGCCATCTGCTGTTCGGTAATCCTTTCCTCGGGCCTGAACACCCCCCGCCTCTCATCAGTGGCTTCGGGTGCAACAGACCGCGGCTGCATCTGCGGTTGTTGCGCCTGTTCAGCCGCTCCCGGCTGAGTCGGCTGCACGACCTTCTTTTGCGCGCACCCGGCAGCAATAAGCGCCGCTGCGAGGAGCGCACATACAAAAAGCTTTTTCATGAATCCTCCTTTTTTCTGCAGCGTAGTATTTGCCCTCTTCCTTCCCCCCCGTCTGAATCCCGCGGGAAAGAAGATGATCCTATTTCGGAGACCACCTCGGATTATAGGCCCTGATACTTCTTGATATAACTCTTTTCTGCGATTCCCCGTTTGCCCTCATTATATAGACGCCCTTCATTCCGTCACGGTCAGAGGAAAAAGTGATATACCTTCCGTCCGGAGAGAACGAGGGCTCCTCATTGTTCCCGCTGGTCGTCAGCTGCATTAAGTCAGTGCCGTCGGGGCTCACAGTAAATATCTGGTTTGTTCCCCGCCTTCCCGAAAACACAAGCTTGTCGCCTTTCGGCGACCAGGCAGGCGACGTGTTATATGCGCCTTCAAAGGTAACCCTCTTCACCTCTGTGCCGTCCCTGCGCATCGTGTAGACCTGGGGGCTTCCGCCTCTGTCCGAAACAAACGCGATATATCTTCCGTCAGGAGAAAACGACGGTGACACATCGATGCCATAGGATGATGTAAGCTTTGTCGCCGCGCCGCTCTTTATTTCAACGGAATAGAGGTCCGGGGTTCCGTCCCGTGAAGACGAAATGATAATATCATTGCCATCCGGATAAAAATCTCCGGCCATATTGGTGCCTTTCGCTGAGAAGACCTTCCTCTCAACCATGCTGGTAAAGTCTAACAAATATATTCCCCATTGTCTATTTCTTTCGAGGGAATAGAGAAGCCTTGAGCCGTCGCGGGCCCAGCGGGGAGAGAGGATGATATTCCCCTGCAACCCTGTCTTCGTCACCCTGTGCCCGTCCCAGTCCATGAGGTAAAGCGACTTCTCGCCCTTCGTGTCTCCCACAAACGCGATTCTCGACCTGAAGATCCCCGCTTCCCCGGTAAGCGCATGGTAAATATCGTTTGCGATTGCATGGGAAACCGGCCTGATCAGTCCTTTCGCTGCCTTGTACTCTTTCCGCAGTATCTCTTTCCCTTCGAACACATCATACAGCGTCACGGATACGACGATCTCCTGCCCTTCCCTTGCAGACCCCTTCACCACTGCCTCCGCACCCAGGGGGGTCCAGTTTTTCGGATTGAACGGCTGGGACGCGGTTTCTATATGGGCATTCTTGTCGATGTATGCAAAAAGCCCGGTAAAATCAAGATCGTCCCTGATCGTGTCCGATATTTCTTCGCCAAACGGGCCGGAGAATTCCTGGACCGCAATCGGGAGTTTTTTCGAGGCAGGCGATGAGATGTCTATATAGACCTTCGCCTCGGCAACAGTACACGGCAAGCAGCAGACAGCAACCAGCAAGAGAAGAACTCGCCAGAATCCGCAGACTGAACCGTGAATATCACATGCGTTCGTCATGGGGAAAACCTTACGCCGATTTCCATTTCATAGGGAGGAGGGGAAAGCGGGCTTGCCTTTGCCAATGCCTTCAGTGCAGACCTGTCAAAGAGCGCGTTCCCTGAGCTTTTCTCAATGTTCTGCACAAGGGCTGTCCCGTCTTTCAGTATCCTCACCGCGACGATCGCCTCGACGGTCTTTTTCCCGGTATCCGGATATACCCACTGCTGCCAGATCTCCCTGGTGATTTTGGCGTAGTAGTCATCGAACATGGTGCTCTTTCCCTGGGGCGCAGGCGGGGTACCTGAATGGCTCGGGCTTTTGGTCCCTGCAGCTTTCAGGGATATCACGGAACGCAGCCTGGCGATCTTTTCGATCTTCTTCTTTGCGGCGATGGCAGATATTTTTTTCTCGATCAATGCCTTTTCCGCGTCCGTGTCCCTGCGGGCTGTCTTTGCAGGTTCCGGCGGCAATGCAATTTTTTCGGCCTCTTTGCTCTTTTCGGCGATTGCCTTTGTCCCGGCGTTGGTCTGCATGTCAGGACTGACAAGGCTGACCGTATAGGGAGGCGGGATGATCACATGATTTGTCTGTCGCAAGACAAGAAACCCGATGAGGAATGCGGTCATGTGGAGGGCAAGGGATATTATGGCCGTTTTCTGGAGGCTGGGTCCCCTCATTTAAGACTGATTTTTGGCTCCGTAATCATACCAAGCTTTTCTATGCCCGCATCCTTTATCTCTCCCATTACCTCCACCACAAACCCGTACTGCACATCTTTGTCAGCTTTCAAAAAGACATTCGGATTGAGCTTGCTGAGGGCTTCAAGTTTCCTTCTCATCTCCTGCAGGGAAACAGGGTTGTCGTTCATATAGATAACCCCTCCCTTCTTGACGATGAGGGTTATCCTTTCCTCCGGGGGAAGATCCTTGCCCTTCGCCTTGGGAAGGTTCACATCGATTCCCTGCTGAAGCAGGGGGGCGGTTACCATGAAGATGACCAGAAGCACGAGCATCACATCAACGAACGGGGTAACGTTTATCTCAGAGAGCACGTTCCGTTCCCTGTTGAATTTCATGCGCTGTCCCCGGTAAAGAAATCGAGCAGTTCCTCAGAAAAGTCCTCCATCTCGATGATCATCCGCCTCGCCATGCTGAGGTAGTAGTTGTAGGCGATAACCGCAGGGATGGCGGCTGCAAGTCCGGCTGCGGTTGCGATGAGGGCCTCTGCGATGCCTGGCGCAACGACCGCAAGTGATGCAGCTCCGGCTGACCCGATGTTCCTGAAAGAATTCATGATGCCCCAGACGGTGCCGAACAGGCCGATAAAGGGCGTTGTTGAGCCGGTCGTCGCAAGGAAGTTCAGATACTTCTCGAGCTTTGCGGATTCGAGGGCTCCGTACCGTTTCAGGAGGCGCTTCGTATCCCTCTTTTCCTTCCTGATTTCGTCTGAATATACCGCCTTGAAAAGGTTCGCGATCGGACTGATCATAAGGCTTTTCGTCGCCTGATACAGTCCCTTTGCATCCCTGCTCGACCTGTACGCCCGCAGGAACTGTTCTGTCTCTTTATTCGCCCGCGAAAAATATCTCTGTTTAAAGAAGATGATCGCCCAGGATACTATGGAGAAAAACAGGAGGATGAGCATCACCACCTTCACCACATACCCCGCCTGCAGGATCAGCTGAATGGCAGAATCTTTCATAGCAACCTCATGATAGTAAATTTAAATCAATTTTTATTAAAATGAATTCAGCCCAAAAAGTCAAATGAAACAATTCCGCTGCGCCGGAGATGAAGGCAGTTCGCAATATTTTCAGGACAGGTTTCTGGTATAATATCACGCGGATGTATTCTGCATGCTTTCCGCTGCTCGCTTTCTTTATTCAATAACGCCGGAGGGGTTGCCGAGTGGTTTAAGGCGACGGTCTTGAAAATCGTTGTAGGGGTGACTCTACCGTGAGTTCGAATCTCACCCCCTCCGCCATTCTACTTCTTGATCTATATACCCAACTCCAGCGATACATAACGCAAACGTTTGGTAAACCGGTCATTCCGTATCGCTGGATTTTGGATCTACATTTCCTCCGGGACACGACAACATTGGAAAGAACAACCTGCTACATTATCCTTTATTTTTTGGCAGGGTGAAGCTGAAAGTGCATCCCTTTCCCGTCTGACTTTTTACCCATATCTTCCCACCGTGTGCTTCAACAATCGCCTTAGCGATGGAAAGTCCGAGACCCGAGCCTTCTGAGTCTCTGTGAACACGGAAAAAGGCATCAAAGATATAAGGAATGTGTTCTGCAGATATACCAATCCCCGTATCAATCATCTGTACCAGAACTTCCAGATTCCAGTCAGCAAGTTTAACTGTAATTGAGGAACCGCCCGGGGAGTATTTGATTGCATTATCAAATAAATTTGTGATAACCCTTTCTATCATTTTTCCGTCAACGCTAATCACGGGGATCAAATTCTCGGGATATTCAAAAGAGATTCGGATGTTTTTCTTATCTGCCTCATGTTTAATTATTTCTATCTGATGGTTTATGGCTTCTTCTATGTTAAATGCACTTTTCAGGGGTCTGTATTGCGTCGCCTCAAAACGGGAAAATTCAAGGAAATCGCTTATCAAGTCTTCAATTTTTGTGAGCTCATCTTTCATCATGTGCAGATAATTTAACTGGGGTTCTGTAAGCGAACCCACTTTGCCTGCAATCAATCTTGATAAAAACCCGCTCACCGTAATAACAGGATTTTTCATATCATGAGCAAACATGGGAAGAATATTATTCCGTTCTCTTTCCAGCTTCTTGATTTCTGTAATATCTCTGAATATTTCAACGCCTCCGATAAAATTCCTATCTTCATCAAAAATAGGTGCTATTGAGGCAAGGATAGTGATTACTTCACCGTTCTTTTGCTTTATATTTGTCTCTGCTGCAGCTGTCTGTTGCTTTTTATCAAGAGCAAACCGAAAGAGCGGACAGGCCTCCCTGTCGGTTGTGCCATGGAACATCTCGAGGTGAGATTCACCAAGCACCTCGCTTTTTGAGAAGCCAGTGATTAACTCGGCCTGAGCATTGAAGTCGATAATCATACCTGCCTCATCAACCAGCATAAACCCCACAGGAAGACTGTTTTTCACTGCCTCATAAATTTGACATTCTTCAATTTTCATCGTCTTCCGATATTGCCATTCAAATCACATTATTGATTATTTTTCCACCAAAGAACCCCTTTGCCTCCATTATAGCAAAAGCATTTTTTCATGTCAGTAATTGTGATGATAAATGGAACTTTCGAGTGCAGGGGAAAGGGGGAGGCAGAGCAGGGGTATTTAAAGACCTTCACTCGTTCACTCATTTGCAAACAACATGAAGACAATTACCATGAAATATTGTATATTCATTAATAATAAGCATCGGCTTTAAAGGGAGACAGATGACTGATGACTGATACAAATAAGACAAAAAGGCAGCTTATTAATGAATTGGCGGAACTGCGTCACCGTTTTACCGAGTTCAAAGAATCAGCAGAAGAAGAACTGGATCGGACACATAACGACTTTGAATTAGAGATGAATGTTCGAACTGCCGAACTGAAAAAACGAACGGGGGAGTTACTGGAGGAAAAGGCATTTACTGAAAATGTATTGAATGCTCTCAAAGATATATTCTTTGTTTTTGATCTGGAGGGCAGATTTCTCAGATGGAACAAGGCAATGAATGATGTCTCAGGATATAGCGACGAGGAAATATCCTCAATGAAACCGACCGCGTTTTTCCTCAAGGAGGACGTTCAGCAAATTGAGGAAGCTATCAACAGAATAACAAAGGAAGGCTATGCCAGCATTGAGGCTTCAGCCGTTACCAAAGACGGGAGGCAAATCCCCTATGCATTTATTGGCAGTATATTAAAGGATTTTAAAGGTAACCCATTGGGTATTTGCGGAATTGCCAGGGATATCACCGAACGCAAGATGTTCGAAGAAAAAATAAAATATTATATCTCTTATGATTTTCTCACTGAACTGCCTAACCGGGCTCTGTTTTTAGACCATCTCAAAGCATCAATGGCCAAAGCAAGAAGAAAAAAGGATTATAAGTTTGCTGTTATCATCATTAACATCGACAATTTCAGGAAAATCATTAAAAGCTTGAACCATGTTGCCGGGGATCAACTGCTGATAGAAGTGGCAAACAGATTGAAAAAGCACGTACGTCCTTATGATGGAGTATCAAGGTTCGAATATGATGCGGTTTCACGCATTGGAGGAGATGAATTTGCGGTTTTGTTGGCAGACATCAAGACGGTCAGGAATGTGATAAGTGTGACTGAACGCCTTCACAACCTGCTCAAAGTTCCCATAAACATAAACAGCCATATTGTAAATATCACGGCAAGTTTCGGGATCGTCATAAGTACGCCGGAGTATACAAATCCCGAAGATATTCTTCGGGATGCTGACACCGCCTTGTACAGGGCCAAAAAGCTTGGCAAGGGATGCTATGTGATATTTGATGAAATCATGCACACCCAGGCAGTCTCGTATTTGCAGTTGGAAAGCAGCATGCAGCAGGCAATTCAAAAAAATCAGTTTCTGCTAAATTATCAGCCTATAGTTTTGTGTGAGACTAACGAAATTGCAGGATTTGAAGCCCTCCTGCGATGGGATTCTCCGGAGAGGGGCCTGGTTGCCCCGAATGAGATCATTCCGATAGCCGAGGAAACAGGCTTAATCATCCCTATCGGCAGATGGGTTCTTCATGAAGCATGCAGGCAGATGCGTGAATGGCACAGGCTTTTCCCTGCATATTCACACTTAACAATAAGCGTAAATATCTCCATCAAACAGTTTACAGTCGACCTCGTGAAGATGACAAAACAGATTCTGAGCACAACCGGTCTCAATCCAGACTGTCTGAAACTGGAAATTACTGAAAGCGTTATCATAAACAATCCTGAAATTGCTGCTAAAGTGTTTTCAAAGTTAATGGCAATGAATATAAAGATCCAGATCGATGATTTTGGGACCGGTTTCTCCTCTTTAAGCTATCTTCACAAATTCTTGTTCGATAATCTCAAGATTGACAAGTCTTTTGTACAGTCTATGTGTACCAACAAACCGACAATGGAAATCGTCAAAACTATTATTACAATGGCTCATAACATGAAAATGAAGGTGATTGCAGAAGGGGTTGAAACAATTGGGCAACTCGAAGAATTGAGAAAATTGAAATGTGATTATTATCAGGGCTACTGGTTCTCAAAACCTTTGGGCTGGCAAGATGCTGAAGCATTGATAGCAACGAATATTCAGTAAACCGTCTATCGACCTGTCTCCCACCCTTTTCAAATATACGGGGAAAAAGGACAATAATTATGATTTTTCTCGTACGGAAGGTTTTTTTAATAGGCACAAGGGCAATACCAGTTTCTCCTGCGCTTTTGCATCTTGCGCATTGAAATGCCTCGTTATCTCTCCCCTATTCCGAATTTCCCCATTTCTTTTTCGTATCTCGCGCTCTTCTTTTGTTCAAGCAATGAAATCAATCACAACCTCTTTGATATCCCAGAGGGGCTCAATCTTTTCCCTGATCTCCTCCCTGATCGAATTGGAAAACTGATGATCGGGAGGCAGGTCTATCGCTATACGAACGCTGCCATCCTTCAACTGTACTTCCTTTACCAGGTTGGTCCGCTCCAAATCAAGCCCTGACAACGGATTCATCACCTTCCTGAGTCGCCTGTGTATTTCGTCTTCCGTTGTCGGTTTTTTCTCCCTGACCAGTCCATGGCGCTCCTCGTAGTTCTGTATTGCTGAACGCAACCCCTCCACCGCGAGCACAGAACAGTGGGCTTTTATTTTTGGCAAGCCTCCAAGCGCTTCCGAAGCAGTCTTCCAGTTGATCTTCCTGGCTTCATCAAGCGTTTTTCCCTTTGCAAGTTCAGTGATGATAGATCCGGTCGCAATATTTGATGCACAGCCGTAAGATTCAAATTTGATGTCACTGATAGTTTTGCTCTCAGGATCAACTTTTATATAGACGGACACCATGTCTCCGCAGGAAGGACTCCCTTCAGTCGCTTTCCCATCGGCATCCTCGATTTGTCCTACGTTTCGCGGGTGGCGAAAATGTTCCAGCACTATTTCACTGTAAGGAAATTTCATTTCATATCCTCCGTTTTTTCTTTTCCAAGCGGGCTGATCATTCTTAGTTCCTTCACGATCTCTGCCAGTGTCCCGACTATTTCGTCAATTTCGCTCATTGTATTGTAGCGACCAAAGGTGAAGCGTATAGAGCCATGTGCCCTTTCGTGGTCTCCGCCAATACCCATGATGACATGACTGCTTTCCAGAGAACGGCTGAAGCACGCAGAGCCAGTGCTTACAGCATAACCGTGCATGTCCAGATGCAGGGTAATAGACTCGCCTTCGACAAAGTGAAAGGTGATATTGGCATTCTGCGGCAGCCGTTTCCAGCGATGCCCGTTCAGTGTGGTATCCGGTATTTCTGCGAGTACGCGGTCAATAAGCCGGTCCCGCATAGCCTGCAGGTTCCGGGTTTCGTCCGAGGTCACAAGTTCCACCGCCTTAGCAAAGCCCGCCGCTCCTGGTATATTTTCCATACCAGGACGGATATCAAATTCCTGAAAACCTCCATCGATCCATTTTGTTATCGGTGTTCCCTTCCTTACATAAAGGCCGCCTATGCCTTTCGGACCGTGGATAGTATGGGCGGATACCGTAATCAAATCAACAGGAAATCGCTTCACATCAATAGGGACTCTGGGAAAGGTATGCGTGGCATCGGCATGAAACAGCACGTTTTTCTCTCTGCAGATTTCTCCAATCTTTTCGATATCCTGGACGGTGCCGATCTCCTGATTCGCATGCTGAATCGACACCAGGATAGTTTTGTCGGTAACTGAGGTTTTTAACTGATCGAGGTTAATAAAACCCTCGCCGTCCACTTCCAGATAGGTTGCCTGAAAGCCCTCCTTTTCAAGAGCCCTCGCGCTATGCAGCACCGGGAAATCTTCGATTTTCGATGTCATGATATGCTTCCCTTTTTTCCTGCTGAGCGCAAGCGCAACTCCTTTGAGAGCAATGTTAGAAGATTCGGTGTTTCCCGAAGTAAAAATAAATTCTTCGGAACCGGCACCAAGGGATGCGGCGAGGATATTGCGAAAGCTATCCAGGGCCTCCCTGGCATCGATGCCCTCTGAATAGGCAAACTCAGAGGTGGCAACCGCATAATTATCAAAAAAGTATGGTTTCATCGCATCCAATACCCTGTTATCCATACGAGTTGCCGCGGAATTATCGAAATACACACGCTTTCCGGTCACAATTCAGCCTCCTGTTAAATGAAAAGAGTGATGGATGAATCCCGTGCTTCATTCACATACGTGCCGACAGCACAGTAATCCGATATCAGATCATCTCTCAACTCCTCTTTCTTGATTCCCATAATTTCCATCGTCATATCGCAGGCGAGTATTTTGCCGCCAAGTTCCGTAAAATCTTGCAACATCCTCTCCAGAGACGCAACTCCCACTTTCTTCATTTTGAGCTTAACCATCAGTTTTCCCAGCCCCAGCATATTCATTTTTGAGAGGGGGCCCTTATCCAGGCCACCCTTTTTGAGACGCTGAAGCCCCCAGAAGGTAAAAAAGATTGACGCCTCCATGCCCATGGAAAGTGCCCCATTGGCTATGATTAGCGCACTGTATATTTTATCCATATCACCACTGTGTGCTATTATGGTTGCTTTGTTTGCCATGCTTCCCCCCTATCGGCGAATTCTGATTGTCCAAATACCTGCATCTTCCTTAATATCCAGCAATTCCAGCCCTAACGCCCTCACTGCCATCGGTATTTCTTTCTTAGACGCCGGATGCGTGCCAATTACTACGACGACATCACCTTCCTTTGCTTTTCTCAGGGCTTTACGGGTTTCTACCAAGGGAACCGGACATGTTTCATTGGAACAATCTACTACAATCTCGGCCATACGATATCACCTCCAGCATAGATATCTCAGTGACTATACGACAGACCAGGTTATCACCATCCTTATAATAGAAATATATAAATTATCATCGAAAAAAACAAATTAGGACGTGTCAGATATACACGCCCTTGTCGCAGAATCCTGTTTTGATGAGCACCACAGCCATATTAATCTATCCGATACTACAGCTTTTTTGTATAGAGATAAATGACAAAAATGCTTATCGCCAGTGGAAAAAAAAGACCCGTTATATGAGCCCACCAAGGGACAGAGAACGCAATTGCAAGATAAATGAGGCTGGATGCGACAAACAGCCAACCTCCAAATCTGTTGGCAGCATACCATATACGATCATCTGAAAGTGTCTTGCAAGTGCGTACCCCATAAAACCTGTTCCTTGGTATCCATCCTATAATAAGCGGTATTGCAATAATTATCAGAATGACTGAAGGTATCAGAAAGGGCGGGTTATCCATATGCGTGAAATTTATTCATAACAATATCATTGCTTACCGTTAATTCTCATCCAAAATTGACCCCTTTGATTTACGTAGTCCACCTACAATGCTTTAGACTCGAAAATTCAATATTTCTTCATCAACTACGCATTTTGGTTGACGACTATTGAGAGCGGAGTACATATGTAAATAGATAGCCTTTACGCCTGGCATTGCCTATGAAGAAGGTATCCTATTTCCCCTGAATCACCTTTCTTATTGCATCAATGAGATCTGCCGGAGCGTGATCTTTCGTAAGGTAACCGGCTGCACCCTCTTTTATTGAGAGAGCACCATAATCTTCCCCTGAATATGAACTTAACATCAAAACAGGTATTTTATTCCCCCGAACTTTTAATTCCCTTAAAATAGAAAACCCGTCTCTTTTTGGCATATTAATATCCATCACTATAACATCAATACTGTTCTCCTTCGCCTTATCAAGAACTTCCTCACTGTCAGAGGCTTCATCGACCACTTGAATATCCTCTGTTTCCTCAAGTATCATCTTCAGTCCCTCACGCAGTATCAAATGATCATCAACTATCAGAACTCTTATCACTACTCTCTTCTCCTTGCAACTCTAAAAGATGTTCCTGTCTTTCAGGGATGGTAAAGTAAAATGTTGCACCCGAATCTGGTTTCGACTCAACCCAAATTCTTCCACCATGGTGCTCTACAATCCTTTTACAGAGTGCAAGACCCAATCCTGTCCCCGGATATTCTTGCTTTGAATGCAGACGTTGAAAGATGACAAAAATACGCTCAGCCTGTTCCGGATCAATGCCTATAGCATTATCCCTGATTGAAAATGTCCATTCATCCCCTTCCCGATGGGCTGATATGTGAATCTTTAATGGCTCTTTGCCGCGAAACTTGATGGCATTGCCTATTAAGTTCTGGAATAACCTGATGAATTGGGCATCATCACCCATTACAGTCGGCAACAGGTCATAGGTAACTTCAGCACCACTTTCATCAATAGCTGAGCGAAGATTGTAATATGCCTGCTCCAAGGCCACCGAACAATTTACAGGGCTTACAACCTTGTTTTTTGCGCTTACCCGCGAATACTCCAGCAGGTCGTTAATAAGCATCTGCATCCTCTTGACATCTTCAACAACATAATCGATAAACTCATCAGCCTTTTCATCAAGTTTGCCCTTGTACCGCTTCTGTAAAAGTTTTATGAAGCCCTCAATTCCACGCAAGGGCTCCTGAAGGTCATGCGAGGCTGCAGAGGCAAATCGATTCAAGTCTTCATTGGAACGTTTCAGTTCATCCGATAAATGCTTCAATTCCTGCTCAGTATGTTTGCGTTCCGAGATATCTTCGATCAAACCATCATATCTTATTAATGCTCCATCTTCATTATAGTATGGAGCCAAGGTGTTACGAATCCAGATTAATCCTCCATCTCGACGTATTATCCGGTGTTCTATTGGAAAAACCTTCTTGCCCACCATAATCTCTTTGATTGTGTTTTCAACAATTGTCTTATCGTCTGGATAGATCATCGAGTACCATAAATGAGGATCAGATTTAAATTCCTCTCTGCTGTAACCAGTTATTGGCAGACATCCTATGCTGTGCTCGCTATAAATTACATTACCTTTGCTTACCTGAACTGAATAAGTATATACAGTTACTGCTTCGACCATTTTTTTGTAACGCTTTTCGCTTATTTCAAGCGCACCCTGCATTCTCTCGCGAACTTCTATTTCAGCTTTCAATTTATCATTTAAGCTTTGAAGTTCTAGATTATTTTTTTTGAGTTAGGCTGTACGATCTTCTACTAATCCCTCAAGGTGATGATAGTATTTTTTTAATTCTTCCTCAGTGGAGAACTTTTGAATTGCTTCGCCAATGAGAGGAGACATTGACTCAAGGAATTCCACCAGCGTCAAAGTCACCATTCCTTCCTTTTTGTCTGCAATATGGATTGCACCAAGTATTTGCTCCTGGTAACGAATTGGGATAACAGCAACAGAAGTAAATCCATTCAATACGCAAACGCCTCTAAATCTTGCTTGCTCCTCTTCTGGAAGTTCACCGACAAACTTCATTGTATTATCAGATCGGAAAGAACCAAATGGCGTCATAGCAGAAATGTCTTGCAGTTCTGGTTTCCCCAATATTACACGGATGCAAGCACATTGATGATCTCTGACTGAAAGCCAGTTTTCAGATTCCCAGAATTCCTTACTAAAGCCAACATATGACTCATAAGGTATCTTGCCATATATGTCTAGTATTCTGATCCCCACGCAGCAACAGCCGCTCCAGCTGTGGATCAACTCTACTACAGAGTCGAGATACTCTTTTCGGGAGGATTTTCTTGTGAATAGTTTCAGAAGGGCATTGGTAGATCTCACTTGATTTTCAGACCCTTTACGCAGAGCAATTTCATTCAACAATGCTTCATTTACTATTGTCAAATCAGCGGTACGTTCTTTAACTTTTATCTCTAATTCATCATGTGCTTTCCGCAATGCTTCTTCCGCTTTCTTGCGTTCGCTGATATCAATTACTGAAGTCCTGCATACGTTATTGTGATAGGAATCATTTATCATTATGCTCTCCAACTGCGCGTAAAACTCACCCGCTTTTCTCCTTAGTCTTATTTCACATGTCCGCCGGTCTTCACCTTTAAAAACTTGCTGAAGGTGCAGATCAAATATATTCTTGTCTTCGATAGGGATATAGGTTCGGAATGGTTTGTCAATAAGAAGGCTCCTTTTTACACCTAACTCAGATGCGGCGGTAAGGTTTACTTCCAGTATCAGCCCGTTTTTGTCAAAGGTAAAATAGCCGACAGGGGCAAAGTCATAGAGGTCAGAATATCTGCGTCTTGATTCTTCAAGTTCTGCCTGTGCTTTACGAAGTTCGTCATTCTGCATCTCCAGCTCTATCTGATGAACCTGCAGTTCATGGATCAACTGCTGTGTATCGCTATCAGACATTACCCCATGTTGGGCTGTTTGAGATTTTAGTTTCTCCTCTGCTCTTTTGCGAAGTTCGGAAGGATTTTTCTGTCCTGTTTTTTTTGATTTCATACGAAACTTTCTTCCTGTTTACTATCCAGCTGCTTCTGTATCCTCTTTCGCTGTAATATCCTCAATAGCAAGAAGAATAAGCTTGCGCTGGCCGGGACTATCAACAACACGCGCATTCAGAAGCATCTTCTTCTGCCCTATGACTGGGAATTGGTGAGTGACTTTGAAGTCATTGAATGAATTCCTCTTCGGAATAATCTCATCCAGCAGTTCATGGAGTTTAGGTATATCCCACTGGCCGTTTCCAAGGTTGTAGACAAGTATGTTTTCAGTCTCTTCCGGAGAAGTTTTGAAGGTCTTATAGAAAGACCTGTTTGCTGATACTACTTTCAGACGCTCATCAAGGATCACAAGGGAATCACGAACAGTATTAAGTATACTCTCGGCAAAGATCCTTGCAGATTCTCCCATCTGCTCTGCCTTTTTGCGCTCGCTTATATCCATAAACGCAATAACAACCCCGTCAATGGTATTTTCAATTGTCCTATATGGCAAAATGCGCATGGAATACCAGTTGCTGTTTTCGGTCTCAACCTCGAACTCCCGTTTTTGTAAATCCTTCAGCACTGTCCGGACTTCCTGAGAGACATTAACAAATGGAATTTTTGAGGTGATGTCACTGATAGGACGGCCTGCATCTTCCTGAATAAGGTTAAAGAAGTTTTTCATGGCAGGTGTAAACCGCTTGATCCTGAGATTATTGTCCAGGAAGATGGTACCGATGTCTGTACTTGCAAGAAGGTTGTTGATATCGCTGTTGGCCTGCACCAACGCCTCTATCTTATCCTGAAGCTCTGTGTTTACGGTAACCAGTTCCTCATTGGTCGATTGCAGCTCCTCCTTGGAGGTTGCCAGCTCTTCATTGGTGCTCTGCAATTCCTCATTCGTTGACTGCAGTTCCTCATTTGCCGATCTCAGCTCTTCGTTGGTTGTCTGCATTTGCTCAACAGTTGCCTGTAGATACTCTTTTGTTGACCGGAGCTCGTTTTCAAGGCTTGACACCCTCAGATCATTTTTTGCATCCCTGGAAGTCTTTTTCTTCTTCACGCCTTTTTCCTCGGGAAATGTTTTCTCTTCAAATATGACCACCTTGATTTTCTGTTTCAGGTCCGGCTGCAATATCGTTCGCACTACTATCTCAACAGTCTGATAGCCTTCTTTCTGTTTTATCCGGAACGTTTCCCGGAGAACAGTCTCTTTTTGTCTTGCGGACTTGCTGAGCAATGCGCTGATCTGATAGCGAAGGTCTTCGCGCACCATTGCAATGAGGTTAAAGCTTGGTTCACCGGCTGGCTGAGTCAGGTACCGGTCAGTTGATCCCTGAAAATAGAGGATGTTATATTCTTCATCAATGAAAACACACGGTGGAGCATATTCGTCAAGGATAAGCCTTTCTGCAATTTCCCGCATATTTATCTCTTTAAGAACAGTCTGTCCCGGTTTTTTCATGTATTCCGGATGAGCATCAGCAGCAGGAGCATAAAGATAATCCGGAACCTTCCCGGCAAAAACGTCTTTGCGCTGGTATATTTTCCACTTTGTATCAACCGGTGAAAAAAGCCCGCTGAACTCTCCTATGCTCTCAGATGATCCCAGGAAAAGATACCCGTTCCGATTTAGAGTGTAATGGAATAACGGGATAATTTTCTTTTGGAGCACTGAATCCATGTAGATCAGGATATTTCTGCAGCTGACCAGGTCAAGTTTTGAAAAAGGAGGGTCTGAGATAATGTTCTGGACAGCAAAGACTACCATATCGCGGATCGTTTTCCTGATCCTGTACCCCCCGCCTTCCTTTATGAAGAACCTTACTAACTTTTCTGCCGGAATATCCGCTGAAATGCCTTCTGGGAACCTGGCAAAGCGGGCCTTTTCAATAGTCTCTCTGTTTATGTCTGTGGCAAAAATCTGGACATTCAGGCGTTTATTCAACCTCTCCATGGTTTCCTGAAAAAGCATCGCAATGGAGAATGGTTCTTCACCGGTGGCACAACCCGGAACCCAGACCCGCACTATAGAATCAGGTTTTTTATTTTCCACTATTGCCGGAATAATTTTTTTGCCGAGGACTTCAAATGCCTCATTGTCTCTGAAAAAACTGGTCACCTCGATAATGAGGTCTTTGAACAGGCTGTCCGCTTCAGCTGGTATTTCTTTAAGATACCGGACATAATTTTGGATATTGGTAATTTTGTGGAGAGCCATGCGGCGTTCTACTCTGCGGTGAACGGTATTCTGTTTGTAATGGCTGAAATCATGGCCGGTTCTGGACCTTACCAGCATCAAGACCTTCTGGATGGCGTCAAGATGCTCAGCGCCGACACGAGTCTTGTACCCTTTCACATAGGGTTGTTTTATGTACCCTATGAGTTCCTTCGGCATCTTTTCTGCCGGCAGAACATAGTCTACAAGACCTGTTTCTATGGCGCTCCTTGGCATACTGTCATACTGTGCCTGTTCCGGATTCTGAACCATTATCATTCCGCCGGAACCCTTGATCTCCTTGATACCCAGGGTTCCGTCTGATCCGCTTCCGGACAGGATGATGCAGACAGCATTCTCGCCCTGGTCCTCAGCCAGAGACCGGAAAAAATGGTTAATCGGAAGCCTTACAGGATGGGCTTCAACCGGATCTGTCAACTGGAGTTTGCCATTGAAGATGTTGATTTCCTTGTCAGGTTTATTGAGATACACAGAGTTGGGTTCAAGTGCTATACCGTCTTCTGCCTGTAATACCCTCATAGTGGTATGTCTCTTAAGAAGTTCATCCATAATGCTTTTGTGCTTGGGGTCTAAATGCTGGATAATAACAAAGGCTATGCCTGTTTCAGGCGGCATATGGGCGAAGAAAAGTTCCAGCGCCTCCAGCCCTCCGGCTGAAGCGCCGATTCCGACAAAAGGAAATCCTGATGCAGGCTTCTTAACTGCGGCAGCATATTCTGCAGAAGGTAGTTTTAATTTAGATCGGTCAGACAGTCCGCCGCGTTTTGGAGAAATGATTTTTGCAGATTTCTTGTCAGACAAAGCTCTTTTGGAAACAGAAGCGCTCTTTCTTACCGGAGCAGCTTTCTTTTTGCCCATCGTTAACCTTTTTATATTAATTTACATTTTTATATTAATTTACATTAAAATTGTAACAAAAAACATATTCATTAGCAATCTTTCGAATTGCCTCATCAAAAATCTATATGAAATTGATTCGTTGCCTCATTTAAAAATCTATACGAAAAATCAAGTACTGTCTCTGTCAGCAAGCTGGACGCAGGAATGCGGTCAGCGGTCAAAGAAAAACAGGCGGCGACTAAGACCCAGTAAAGCATATCCCCAAATAGAAGAAGCTCATACACATCTCAGAATTCATACCAAAAGCATGTCAGTATCTAAATTGCTTTCATATAGATTTTTGGTGAGGCAACGAATACCCATTTCGTATAGATTCCTACGTGAGGCAACAGGTCTTTCTTCACCCTATCACTGGAAACCTTGTATTGCGAGTTATTTTTGGTAATCAGCAGGGGACATAATTTTTTAAACGCTCATTTCTATGTAAATGCCTAGTTCTATCAGAATCTTACGTTTTGTTTATACCAGGAAGAATGTGAAAAAAGATTTAACAGTTTTTATGCATACAAATTCTGACTTGCACGTCTCATCACCTGCCAATTAAATGGTGCAGGCGGATTTCATTTTGCTTGCACTGAACACGGATAATTCCATAAACAGCACTCATTCAATGCCCGTTCGATGAATGGCTTGACCCCCTTGATTAGCAGCGTTTCTCGTGAGTTTGAATCTCACCCGCTACGTGTTTCCTGCATATAAAAGTATCCGCAGACGGCAGGCAGGCTCCTTACATTCCGAGGGCCTCGATAAGTCTCTTTTTCTGTTTTTCAATCACCTTCTGGCCGTGATCAAGGTTTTTCAGAATCTCCTTTTTTGCACTCTCGGAAAGATCCTTTCCCTGGTCAATGACATCCGAGACCTTATCCTTTACATCAACCGTAAAATCATTGATACTGTCTATCGCATCATTTACCAGATGGACTGTCTCCCGCTTAATGCGCCGTGCAGTCCTTGTGATATCTTTTCTGGTCTCTCTTCCTGATTTAGGTGCATACAGAATGGCAATGGCTGCACCGATAACTCCCCCGATCAGAAATGCTCCTGCGATCTTTTTATAGTCGTCGTCCATATCGACCTCCTTCAGGATGTATATGATAAAACTTTAACAGGTATGCGCGAGAGAGTCAACTTTTCCGGCGAAGCGCACACAGGGAAAGTCTTTGCTTTTTTGCGCATATTATATAATATGGTATTCATGACGGAAGAAAAGAAAAGCCTTGCGGACAAGTTAAAATCCCCGCAGTGGAGAATCACCATCGCGGTACTGGTGTTCTTTCTTTTCATGTACCTCTGGACAGTCTTTCTCAATCTCGAAGGCTCCCGGCAGCATTCCATCAGCTACAGCCAGTTCATGGCCCAGCTTGAAGCCGGCAACATCCGGTCCGTTACCATCAAAGACCTGCAGGTGACCGGGGATTTCATCAAGGAAATATCGGTGCCGCTTCCCGACCAGAAAACAACGATCACCATGAAAAAGTTTCAGACGTTTCTGCCTTCCTTTCAGGGTCAGGAGCTTCTGAAAAAACTCCAGGACAAGAACGTCATTGTCGATGTGGAACCTTCCGAGAAGGGGTCCCTCCTCTGGCAGTTTCTTATCGGTGTTCTGCCATGGGTAATCATTATCGGCGTATGGATTCTGATCATGAGACGGGCACAGCAGGTCCAGGGCGGTCCTGGCGGGCTCTTCACCTTTGGCGCAAGCAAGGCCAAACTCTTCGACGCAAAAAAAGTCAGTGTTACGTTCAAGGACGTTGCGGGCATGGAGAAAGTGAAGCAGGAACTCAGGGAGACGATAGAATTCCTGAAAGACCCCTCCAGATTCAAGAGACTGGGCGCAAATGTCCCGAGAGGGGTGCTTCTGGTCGGGCCTCCGGGAACAGGGAAAACCCTTCTGGCACGGGCCGTTGCAGGCGAGGCGGGCGTGCCTTTTTACAGCATAAGCGGTTCAGAATTCATCGAGATGTTTGTCGGGGTCGGGGCGTCACGCGTGCGGGACATGTTCAAGAAGGCGAAGGAATCTCAGCCGAGCATCATCTTTATCGATGAAATCGACGCGGTCGGAAGAACAAGAGGCGCAGGACTGGGAGGCGGCCATGATGAGCGTGAACAGACCCTCAACCAGCTTCTGAGCGCAATGGACGGGTTTGAATCGCATGAGGAGGTGATTGTGCTGGCTGCAACCAACAGGCCTGACGTGCTCGACCCGGCGCTGCTCAGGCCGGGACGATTCGACAGGCATGTCGTCATCGACAGGCCGGGCCTGAAAGAACGGAAGGCAATCCTTGAGGTACACACCGGCAAAAAAATTCTTGCGGACGATGTTGACCTTGAAAAAATCGCGCGGGGCACGCCGGGCATGACAGGTGCCGACCTCGAGAACATTACGAATGAGGCTGCACTTATCGCCATAAGAAGAGACAAGGAAAAAATCGATATGAGCGACTTCGAGGAAGCGCGGGACATCATCCTCATGGGTGCGGTGCGGGAGGAAACGATCAGTGATCTCGAGAAAAGGATCACCGCCTATCATGAGGCAGGGCATGCACTGGTTGCCTGGAACCTTCCCGGAACAGACCCCATCCATAAGGTCAGCATCATCCCGCGGGGCATGGCAATGGGGGTAACGCAACTGCTCCCGGAGGAAGACAGGCATTATTATCCGAAATCCTATCTTATGAACCGGCTGAGCGTTGCGCTTGCCGGCAGGGTTTCTGAAAAGATCGTGTTCAATGATATCAGCAGCGGCGCCCAGAACGACCTGAAAGAGGCGACTATGCTTGCGGAAAAGATGGTTGCGCAGTGGGGCATGAGCGAAAAGGTCGGTCCGCTGAATCTCGGACGGGGAGAGGAACACCCCTTCCTCGGGAGGGAACTTGCCCTTCCCAAGCGATACAGCGAGGAAATGGCATGGCTCATGGATCAGGAGATACGTGAACTGATCACCCGCGCGGAAGCAAAAGCGGAAGAGATACTGGCGACTAACCGGCATATCCTTGATAACCTTGCCGATGCGCTGATAAAAGACGAGGTTCTGGAGAGAGATAACATCGCGCGGATTATCAGGGAATCGCAATGAAAGAACTTCAGGAAAAACTGTCAATCACGCTTCATTCATTCCGGCTGCATATCTGACAATACATCGGCAAGCCTCGCAAATTCTTCCATATGCAGGGACTCCGGTCTTCTGTCCGGATCTATTGCCGCTTTGTGCAGCCATTCTTTCGGATCTCCCCGCATACCCTTCAGCGAATTCGAGAGCATCTTGCGCCTTTGGGAAAATGCGGTTTTCACGATCCTGAAAAACAGCTGTTCATTCCTGACTTCAACCGAAGGCCTGTCGAGCAGACGGATATGCACAACCGCTGAATCAACCTTCGGTACAGGCCTGAATGCCTCCCCCGGGATAACGAATGCGAAATGCGTTACTGCATAGTACTGGACCATGATCGAAAGCACCCCGTAGTCTTTGCCTCCCGGTGACGCAACAATCCGCTCCGCAACCTCCTTCTGTATTGTCAGCGTCATGGAACAGAGATTTCTCCTCGCCTCAAGAAGCCTGAAAAGTATCGGGGTTGTCACATAGTAAGGGATATTTGCGACAACCTTGAAATCCGGCAGCCCGCCATAGTCGAACTCCAGGGCGTCAGCGAGTATAAGATCAATGTTGCCGAACCCGGCCAGATCCCTTTTCAGCCTGTCATATAACCGTTCATCAAGCTCGATCGCGATCACCCTGCCGGCCTTCTCTGCAAGCATCTTCGTCATTTTTCCATGGCCGGGGCCTATCTCGACAACAAGGTCATAAGGCTCAAGCTGCGCGGCCTGGATGATCCTGCTGATCACTGCAGGGTTATCGAGGAAATGCTGTCCGAGCCTTCTTTTCATTATCCCTGTATCCCTTTTTCTCTATCCTTTGCCCGGCAGGGATTTTTCCGCAGGCATATCCGGCGCACCTTCCTTAACCGAATACAGGATCACCATGCCGATAAGGAAAAATGCTGCCACAGAGAGTATGGCAGGCCGCTGACTGCCGAATGTTACCGACATCTGCCCGAAGACCAGTGGACCGATGATCGCAGACGATTTTCCAACCAGGGAATAGACACCGAAATACTCCGCTTCTCTCCCTTCCGGAATGAACCGGGCATACAACGCCCTTGACGCTGCCTGAACTGTGCCGAGCCCGACTCCTGCACAGGACGCAAGGACCCAGAAATGCGTTTTCATATGCACAAAAAAGGCGAGCACAGAAACAGACGTCCACAGCAGGAGTGCCAGAAACACGACTTTTTTCGGTCCCCACACATCAATTGGCTTTGCCATTACCAGTGATCCGAGCAACGCGGTGCATTGCACAACCAGATAGAGGACAATAAGCTCCTGCGGCTGAAACCCGAGGGTTGTTGCAGCAAATATGCTTGAAAATACAATGACGGTGTTTACGCCGTCCTCATAGACAAGATACGAGAGGAGAAATTTTTTCGGTTCTTTCTTTTTCCATATTTCCCGGAGCGTCACTATCGTATGTCTGATACCCCTCATTCCGGCATGAACGGGTGACAGGGTTCCCCTCTGATCCTGCGGCAGATAAAGAAAGGCCGGAAGTGAGCAGATACCGAAGAAAATCGCCACCATGACCCATGTTTCCCTGAAATGTCCTGAGGCAACCAGCGGAAGGGCGATCAGGAGTGATACGATGGAGCCTGCATAGCCGACCATAAAACCCCAGGCAGAGACCCTGCCCTGATATTCACGGGGGGCGATGCGCGGCAGAAAGGAATTGTAAAAAACAAGCCCCCCTTCCATCCCGATGTTTGCGGCGACGATCAGGAGGAATCCTTCCGCGAGCATTCCTTTTTCGAGAAGGGAAAGACTCGCGATGGCGCAGACGCTCAGCACGGTATAGAGAAAGAGGAATTTCTTTCTGAACCCGCTGAAATCAGCGATGCCTCCGAGAAGAGGTGAGCTCACGGCAACAACCGCCATGCTCAGGGATATCGCCCTTCCCCACCACAGATCGCCCAGACCGGATTCGTTCCCTGCGATGCTGTTGACATAAAACACGGGAAATATCACCGCAATTATGACCGCGGAGTAGCTCGAGTTTGCAAAGTCAAACAGTGTCCAGCTTATGATATGTCTTTTATTCAGGGACATCGGGCATTTTACGCATTACCGTTATCATACCACGACTGGAAAAAGACAAATGCCGCATATCCTGATATAATTTGTCCATGAAAGTGCTTATTTGCGGCGGCAGCGGTTTTATCGGACAGCATCTTGCCGGGCATTTTCTCGATAACGGCCACCAGGTCGTTATCCTGGACAGGAACCGTTCGAGAATAACGTCACCTCAATTGCAGTCTCACGTAGTCGACCTGCTGAAACCTGAGATGTTCAGCAAGGCATGGTTTGAAGGCGTGGATGCGGTAATAAACCTGAGCGGCAAGGATATTTTCACATTCTGGAACAAAAAGGCAAGACAAGCGATCAGGGAAAGCCGGATTGCCGTGAACAGAAATCTTGTCGATTTCCTTTCAGGACTCGGACAAAAGCCGAAGGTGTTTGTCTCAGCCTCTGCGGTAGGATTCTATGGCAACCGTGGGGATTCCGAACTTCTGGAACATGAGGGCCCTGGTCAGGGGTTCCTAGCCGACGTCTGCAAAGCATGGGAAGCGGAGGCACGCCGGGCCGAAAAAGCGGGAATGCGTTCTGTTCAGGTGAGAACCGCACCGGTGCTCCTTAAAACCGGGGGGATTCTCTCCCAGCTGCTCAAATCCATGCATTTCGGGTTCACGCTCATGTTCGGTTCAGGCAATCAGTGGTTTTCCTGGATCCACATGACTGACCTTCTCCGCATCTATTACGCAGCGGCAACTGACCCCGACATATCCGGACCGGTCAATGCCTCTGCGCCGAATCCGGTGCATTTCCGGGATTTTGTCGATCATCTCAGGAAATATAAAAAGGCGGTTGTTGTTCCTTTCCCCGTATTCATGCTGAAACTGATACTGCAGGAGACGGCAGATGTGGTGCTCTTCAGCCAGAGAATGATCCCGGGAAAGATGCAGGAGAAAAAATTCCTGTTCACCTATCCGCTACTGGATGATGCCCTGAGAGATGTCTTTGCCGACACACGGTAGGGTGTTTATACTCCTGTTACTCCCTGCGGGGACGATCGAATAAAATTTATACCCGCAGCCGTGCCGCCAGCATGATCGCTTCGATCATGCTCGAAGGATCTGCAATGCCCTTCCCGGCAATATCATATGCGGTTCCATGGTCCGGGGACGTGCGGACAAACGGAAGTCCGACGGTAACATTCACCCCCTTATCGAAAGCGATCATCTTGAGGGGGATCAGTCCCTGGTCATGATACATGCAGACGACCATATCAACTTCACCTTTGTACGCCTTGTGAAAAAGGGTATCCGGCGGATACGGCCCTGAAATGGGAATGCCCTCTCTTGCCGCCCTTCTTACTGCGGGAATGATAATCTTCATCTCTTCGTCACCGAACATGCCTTTTTCCCCTGCATGCGGATTCAGCCCTGCAACCGCTATCCTCGGCTTTTTTATCCCGAGCATAGTACATGCCCTGTGCGCGAGACGAAGTGTTCTTGCAACTTTCTGTGTGGTAATCAGGCTCGGCACAAGCTTTAATGCGGTGTGGATGGTGACAAGAATAACCCTCAGGGGGCCGCCCGTAAGCATCATCGCATAGTCCTTGGTCCGTGTTAACTCAGCGATCATTTCCGTGTGTCCCGGCCATCTGAAGCCTGCAATCTTCAGCGCTTCCTTGGATATGGGGGCAGTAACGATCCCGTCAACCTTTTTGCTCAGGGCAAGCGCCACGGCCTTCTTTACATAGCTCACACTGGCATTGCCGCCCCTGGCAGTCGGTCTGTGTGCCGGAATCATCCTGCATGCTGCCAGATCGATGAGATCTATAGTCTTCCCGGAATCTCTCGAATCATCAGGAGTGTCAACTGCCCTGATTTTCAGGGGCAGCTTGAGAAGATCAATGGTTTCGTGCATAACGGAGAGATCGCCGATGACTACCGGGGAGCAGCATTTTCTGACCAGGGGAGACAACAGTGACATCAGGACGATTTCAGGTCCTATTCCTCCCGGGTCGCCCATGGTGATCGCGATTTTTTTCATTCCCCGATAATCTTGACCAGCACCCGCTTCTTCCTTCTTCCGTCAAACTCGCCGTAAAAAATCCGTTCCCAGATGCCGAAGTCAAGCCTCCCGTCCGTAACCGCCACCACAACTTCCCTGCCCATGACCTGACGCTTCATATGGGCATCCGCATTGTCCTCTCCCACGTTATGACGATACTGTGAAACCGGTTCATGGGGGGCAAGTTTTTCAAGCCAGACCTCATAGTCGTGATGGAGTCCGGGTTCATCATCGTTGATGAAAACAGAGGCGGTGATATGCATGGCATTTACCAGCACAAGTCCCTCCCGTATCCCGCTTTCCCTGAGGCATTTCTCTACCTCAGGGGTTATGTTGACAAACGCCCGCCGGGTTGGTACATGGAACCATAATTCTTTCCGATAGGTTTTCATGGTGTTGTTATTCAGCGCCTCCTGAGATCTTTTTCTGATCATCTTCCTGATGCAGCTGGACCTTTATACAGGAGTCCTGCCTCAGTTCGCTGATATGCGCCTTGAGGCGCTGGTTCAGTTCTCTTTCGACAAGATAGTTCTCAATATCTTCCCTGACATCATCGAGTGCCTTTCCCTCAAAACTGCTCATATGCCGGGCATAATATGCCTCTATATCTTCCTCCCGTATCCTGATAAACGCCTTGATCTTCAGGTCCACGTATTCCTTGAGCAGGTCTTCCTCAGAGGGAGCTCCCAACCTGATCTTTGCGGCCTCGCGCAGGAGGAGGACCCTGTTGACCATGGTATTCAGCACCTCATCCCTCGTAATATTCGGCGTCACCTTCACAGTATTCTCGAAACGCTTTTCCAGTTCGCTGAGCGTTATCGCCGTATTGTCCACATACGCAACCACCCGGTCTTTTGTCTGCGCGATGAGCACGGCAGGAAAAGCAAGGAAGACGGAAAGAATCACAGGGCATACAAAGAAAAAGGCTCCCTGCACAATGCCCTTCGCTGTTTCAGAATGCATGGCCAATGCTGAAATGCAGTTCACCGGTGCTCTCCCCTTTTTCCTTTTGAAGCTTCCGCCCGTAATCGATCCTGATAGGTCCGACAGGAGTATTGTATCTCACACCAAGCCCTGCCGTAAATCTGAAATCAGAGAGGTCCATATCCTCGGCCTTCACCCATACATTCCCCCCGTCAAGAAAGGCAACGATCCCCAAATTCTTTGTAACGGAAGCCCTGATCTCAACATTTTCCATGAGAAATGCGTTTCCGCCGGTCGGGTTTCCGTCTGCCCCCTTTGGCCCGAGCGTGTCCTGTTCATATCCTCTCACCGTCGTTCTGCCTCCGAGAAAAAAACGCTCTACGATAGGCAGCTCCCTGGTATCATTATATCCTTCTGCAATACCTCCCCTCACAGACGCTGCGAGCACTATCCCGGTAATCAGTTTATGATAGATGTTGCAATGCATCATGAGCTTTACAAAATCCGTTTCCGAAAGGAACACGGGGGTGGTCATCTTCGTGGACACTCCGGCAAGCACCCCTTTGCTCGGATAGAAAGGATTGTCACGCGTGTCATAAATCAGACTCAGCCGGACGCCGCTTATGACGAGCGTCCCCGTGTCCTCCTTGCTCAGGATTACATCAGGTTTCACATCATAGGTTTTGACGAGGGAGAATTCATAGTACAGTTCTGCCTTGATATTCTTTCCCAGCTTCTTTTCCGTTCCGGCATTCGCGCTGTGTCGTGTGAGGCGGTAACGTACATCCCGGGTATCGATGTCGATTTCACGCCTTTTTTCCCCCAGCAGGAACAGGCGGAAAGGAATAGGTTTTTCCAGAAACCATGGTTCATAGTACTGAAACAGGTACCTTTGCTCGATAGTGCTCAGTTCGAGCCGCAAGGAAGCCTGTTTGTTCATGCCCCAGAGGTTCCGGTAGCCGACATCCATGAACCCCCTGATTCTTTCGTAATCCGTATATCCGATACCGAATTCGACAGTCCCTGCATCGCTTTCGCGGAGCCTGACAAGGATGTCCCTTTCCTGTTCGCTTTCATTCAGGGTTCGCAATTCGACATCTGAAAATAGTCCCAGGCGGTAGAGTTCCTGTCTCTCCTGGGTCATCATACTGTAGTCAAAGGGAAGTCCCTCCTTCTTTTTGAGTTCGCGCCCGATAATATGGTATTTTGTCCTGGAATTCCCCGTGATGATCGTTTTCCCGAAAAATACCTTTGCCCCTTCATTTATGGTAAACCCCAGAGTAGCGTTCGTGCCCTCAATCTCTCTCTGCACCACCACCTTCACATCAGGAAATCCCCTGTTGCTGTAAAGCTCAATGATCCTGTACCGGGCATCCGCAATATCAACCTCATTATAGGGATCTCCGGGTTTGAGCCTGATCACCCTTTTTATCTCTTCAGGTGCAATCTGCGCTGCGCCTGTTACAGATATCTGACCTATCGTGGTCTTCTCCCCCTCATTGATGGTTATCACGAGTTTCATCTGCCGGGAAGCTTCATCATAGGAGGTCTCAAAGTCGTCAACAGATACGGACAGATATCCCAGTGCATAATAAAAATTTTTTAGTATCTCTTTGTCCGCTTCAATGAGGTCGGGGTTGTATTTTTTGCCTTCCTTCAGAGAAAGAACGTTCCTGAGTCTTTTCTCGGAAAAGCTGCTCCCCCTGATCGTAATACTGCCCACCTTCACTTCAGGGCCTTCAAAGACAAAAAACTTTACCGCTGCAGAACCGTCTTCCTCTGTAACAACAGGGGCTATCTGTGCAAATGGATATCCGTTTTCATAGTACAATGATATCATCCTGTAGACAGCCTCCTGAACGATATCCTCATTGAAATCCTCGACAGTGAAAAAAGGGATCTCATGCATGAGCGTTTTTTCAGACACCTCTTCATTTCCTTCGATCGAAACGCGGAGCTTTCTCCCGGGATTCACCGCAATACTCAGCTCACCCTCGGAAAAGGAGTAGCTGCTGATCAGCGGCCTGTAGTAGCCCTGTTTCTTCAAAAGAGCCCTTATTCTGGCGATGTCCTTCTTCAAGACAAGCTGGTCATACACATCGCCCTCGGATAATTTCATGAATTCTTTCAGCTCTTCCGCCACACCGGAGATTTTTATCGACTGTATGACTTCGGGGGTTCCCGTTTCTATGAAAAGGCTGATATTGACACGGTAGGGTTCTTCCAGTCTTTCAATCTCAGCTTTGACGCTTGCCCGCGGGTACCCGAGCTGCGCCAATTTGGGGTTCAGATCTGCGACCGCCTTTTCGACCATATCGCAGAGAAGAAACCCTTCTTCTTTAAGGATGAGCATTTCCCTGAGCGTCTTTCCGGAGACACTGAAGTTTCCTTTCAGGGTAATCTTCTCGATGAAGTCCCTTTCAGTGATATCGACAAACACATCTGTCTTTTCTCCGCCTTTCGTTTCGACCGCAATATCCTCGAAGATGCCTTTCATGAAAGCCCTCTTAATGCCGCTCCTGATAATATCTTCATTAATGGTTCCCCCCGGGCTGATACCGAGAAGATGGAGGAGTTCTTCCCGTTCGATGGAATAAAGCCCCTTCACTTCAACATTGCCGACAACAGCAGCCGGCAAAGCCGCAGGGAAAAAGAACCATACAAGAAGCAGGGCACAGAAGAAAAAGGGGGTAAATACTCCCTTCCCCGATACAGGCGGAGCATCTGACAAGGAATTCATCATATTCATTTGAATCTGAACCGCAGCTTCACATCACCCCCGATACTTCCCTTCTCATCCCTCACGCCGATCAGAGAGATGTTCTTGTTGAAGCGGTATTCAACCTTGAGGACTTCTTCGACCTGTGATCCCCACAGGGTGCTGTAGGTAACAAAAAGTTTATCTCCTAATAGCCGCTCGGAAACCGTTACTTTCGGACTCACGGTGCTTGTTGTCTTTGATATGCTCGGTTCAACCTGGAACCTGTCTATTCCTGTGATGGTCCGTACCCGCTCTTCAAGCACATCCTGAACCTCACCAGTCAGAAAAGACGTCGCCTCTCCCGCGCCGATACCTCCCTCGAGCCCTTTGAGTTCCTTGCCCACATGGCCAACAGTCAGCAGGGCAAGCACATCAACCTCTTCAAGGTGTGGATCAGACGATAGGGAGAGATTAAACTGGTCCATCTCTCCGTCAAGGTTCAGCGTAATATTATAGCCTTTCACATCTGTCTCTGCGGTGAGATTGATGACTGGCTTGATCCTGTTGGGGTCCGCAAAGTCAACGCTCGCATAGATGATCCTGAACTCGTTGTTCTTGAAATAGGCGTACCCGTCCTTTGTCTCGAGCCTTCCGAACAGGATGGGATTCGACAATGTCCCTTTGACGATCATGTCACCCCGTATGTTTACAGGGGCCCGTGCAATATTATTGTCGATGGAGATATGGTCACTTCCGGAAATCCTTATATTGAGTTCAGCTTTTTCGAGAACCGACACCTCTGTTTTCGGCGTCTCGATTGCCTTTGCGGTAAGCAGCCACCGTCTCCATTCGACCATCTGCCTGTATGTCGCCCTGTTGATTTTTATGTCACCTGTAATGCTCTGTGCATCTTTCGTCCCCTTGTACACAAGGTCTCCGCTGAAATTTATCGAGAAATCCCGGTCAAGCACCGGGGCAATATTGTCGAGTTTCGCCTCAAGATAGTATTTCCTGGGCGTAAATCCCTTAAGGTAAAGAATACCTGACAGGGCAATATTGCCGCCTCCAATCTTTCCTGAAAGCCTCTCCAGCACGACTCTGTCACCTTCGATGTAGAGATAGCCGTTGATCGAACTCATGTAGGCAGCATAATCCCTGAGGCCGAAAGAGGCGTCAAACAGGTTCATGCCTCCGTTGATCTCTGGCTGCTCCCATTTCCCCTTCACCGCAAAGACGAAATCCGCATCTCCCTTCAGATATCCTATCTTTTTTGACAACCCCTTCAGCGGGGAAAGAGACGAACTGCCGTTCATCACAATATCATATTCCCTGCCGATTTCCATGCCCCCTTTGAGGCTGAAGGAGGTTGCACCGCTTCTTACCGCGAATGCCCTGAAAGACAGCTTCCTGTTTTCCATCTGAAAAATGATATCGGAATCATTCGAGAGGGTCTGCCCGAACAGGGCAAGGGTCAGGTGGGCAATACGCACAGATGCCGAAATGTTTTTCCTGTCACCCTTCATCTGGACATTGCCTTCGAGATTAAGCTGGAGGTCTTCAGGAACATCTTTGAGGACTGAACTGACAATGAAATCATATCTTCCCGGCTGGAAGGAGAGTTCCGCATTCCAGGGGAGCGCATCATTGAGATATCCGTGTCCTCTCAGCTTCATCCTCTCATTAAACAGGGCGGCGTTCACCGTAATGTTCCTGTTCCGTATGAGCGCCTGCACGATGCCCTTCCCCATGTTCCTCCCCTTGAACGTGCCTCCTTCAACTGTGGCATTCAGCTCTATGGACGGGTTATCAAAGGTGCCGTGTCCTTCCGAGCGGATGCGCACTACTGCGTCATCCGGCATACGGTCAAGTCCGAAATCCCTGATGAAAACTTTTTCCGACGAAATGCGGTAGGAAAATCTCCCGTCATAGGAAATACTTCCCTCCCCGGTCAGATTCGAATTCCTCTTCCTGACGGAAACCCCTTTCAAGGAGAGCTCTTCATTCGCATATGCCAGGGACATGGATGCGGTATCAAAAGGAACCTTGTATACCGAGGCCTTCTCGAGATATGCCTTTCCTGTCAGATACATTTTTCTGTCTCTGCTGCCGATCCTGATATCCGCGTTCATCCGGCCCTGGCCTGAAAAATCCCGGTAGAACATGCGGACAGTCTGCCCGAGTTCCGCATTCCTGAGGGTTGCTTTCAGGTCATACACCGGCATCAATAATTCGAAGAGTTCTTTTGCGTCCGGGAATGAGATCTTCCCCTGAAAACTGTGCTCCTGCCCCGGTGCCTTCAGGGACGAACTGCGGATTTCAAGGAGCTTTTTCTGATATGCAAAATCCGCAGTAACGCTGTGCAGCGGATAGCCTTCAATCACGACGTGGGAAAGATCGGCCCTGCCGGACATTTTCGGATTGTCAAAATGGCCGGTGAGCTCCCCGGAAAATTCTCCGCGACCCGTAACTTCCCGGTAATACGGCAGCGTAAGGTCTGAGATGTTCCCTGCCGAAAGCCTGCTTCTGAAAGTAAGCTGTTTGCGGGGGATGTCAACGGTCCCGTTCAGATTCAGGTTTGATACTGAAGTAGTAATCAGCAGGCTGGGGAATGATACGTTGCCGTCCCGCAGGGAAAAATTTCCCTTGATATCCCTGATTCTGTACAGGACATCTTCGACAGGTTGCTGCTGTCCCTGCTTCCTTGTTCTTTGCCCCGCACTTAAGGATCGGTACACAAACTTTCCGTCCGGATTGAATGCGCTGCCGGAGGTTGACAGTTCTCCTTCAACCTTGCCATCAGGGATGTCAGGCTCCCACCCTATCAGCTTAAGGATCGGCCTGCTGTCAGCATTCCTGAATTTCACATTCAGCGTGTAAAAGTCAACAACAGGGAGGTGTATTAACGCATCTGCCTCGGCCGAGCCGTCATACAGCGATGCACGGCCCTTTTCGAACTTCATTTCTCCATCATGGTAGAATACCTCGCATTTGAGAGAGTCTATGTCGACGCCATAGAGATTTCCCTTTCTGAGCCTGGTCTCGGCTGTCCCCGTGATATCGGAAAGGCGTCCCTTAATATCACCCTTGAAATCAACAAGTCCCTCAAGCTGGTCTTTCACTTCCAGCAGTTCCATGAGAGTCTGGAGATAGAAATCGCCGCTCAGCTTGAGATCCAGAAATATATCCTGCAGGCTGAACCCGGCCTTTTTCCCTGCTTCAAGCCTTACCTCCGGACGCAGACGATCCGCCCTGAGAGAAAGCTCTTCTCTTCTGCTTTTCTCGAGCCTGATCACGCCTTTTGCAGCAATCCTCCCGTCGCCCCTCTGTCCCAGCCTGAAAATACGTTTTATTGAATCCATAATCAGCGCCACATCAGTCGTTAGGCTGCCCTGCTCTTTGGAGTAAACTCCCGCGGTTTTCAGCCGGGACCCATGTGAGCCTATTTCAAGGTGCTTTATCTCAACCTTCTCCTTTTTCACTATGATGGCGGTATTGATATCGCATTCTATTTTCGGCCATCCCTCTTTTTCCAGGACAAGCTCCTTCACTGTGGCTTTTATCCTCTCGTATTCACCCAAAATTAGTTCTCCGGCCAGACCTTTTATGCTTACCGTACCATGCAGATCATTGTCTCTCAGATTGGCCGTGCCCTTCACGATCTCGACAACCTTAACCTTCACCTTGAATACAGTCTTTTTTTCTTCCTCAAGATACGCCTTTATGTTATGTACTATACCTTCTATCTGCGTTCGTTCGGCTGAGATGTCAGGCTGGTATATTGCCAGCCTGCGAATTGTAATATTTCTGTCGAACAGTCCCGGGAGTTCAACATACCCCTTCACCTTTTCGACTGAAAGGATCTTCCCTTCTTCCTGACTGGTTACTGTTAATCCTCTGGCTTCTATGAACAAAGGGAACAGATTCAGATACATCTTTTCGGCGGTGACTTTCTGGCCTGAAGCCTGCTGCAGCTCGGGAAGGATGACATTCTTCAGGGCATCTGATACATACCGCCCACGCGCAAGGAGCATGCCCGCGATGATGATCGCGGTAAACAGGATAAGAAATGCTAGTTTTTTCCGCCCTTTTCTCTTCGGTTGCGCTATGTTTTCGTATTCGGTCATCCTGTAATATTCAATCTATTTATTTTAACAGTTCCCTGTCTTCTTGACCATGCTGACAGCAGGTTCCCGTAAACCGCGTTTGACAAAACCGCCATGAGTTTTTAGAATGTGAAAAAAGCAGGACTACACCTGAAAAAGTATGTCATACTAAGAATGTATGCGGTGTCTTAAACTGTTACACCTGTCGAAATAACCCAATGTGGAGGATATTATGCTTAAGAGGCTTGCAGCGGCAGTAGTGTGTATTTTTCTTTTTGCCGGTACGGTTTCCGCAATCGAATTCTCGGCCGACACCATCTCGACGTATAAGGGTGAGCAACGGGTAGAGGGCAAGATGTACTTTAAACCTGACAAGTTCCGCATGGACATAAAGACGTATGAGGACATGTTCATCATCACAAGGATCGACAAGAAAGTGGTATGGAATATCATGCCCGAACAGAGGATGTACATGGAGATGCCTTTTGACCTCACACATAAACCGAAGGTTGAAGAAAAATTCGAGGGTGAGATAGAAAGAAAGGAAGTCGGCCGTGAAACCATTGACGGACACCCGACCATAAAATATCTGATCACATTTATCACGGAGAACAAAAGGGAACAGGCATATCAGTGGCTGGCCACTGATATCAATTTCCCTGTCAAAATGTCCGCAGTCGACGGGTCATGGACCCAGGAATACAGAAATATCAAGATTACCGGACAACCGGACAGCCTTTTCGAGGTCCCGGCAGGATTTCAGAAGATGCAGATGCCCCAGATTCCGGGCGGGCTCAATTTTCAGCACATGAAATAACGCACTGAGGTGCACTACAGCATTATTCGATGTATTGCAGGGAACCTGGTCACAGATGCTTATATGCGGAAAAACAGGATCGGGACGACTTCCCGGTCACTTGTCATCATCTGCTTTCCCTTCTTTTCCCTACAGGGAACTCGGGGAACGACTGCATTTCCTCAGGAAAGGGAACACGGGTCTTGCAGGAAAAAAATTCTGTTCCCGGGTGAGGAGAATTGAAAAGGAAGACGCCCCTGCACTGCGCTGGCATGTGGCTGTTCTTGTGTTGTGTATCGGCCTCGCCATGATAACCACTGCATGCGCAAACAGCGACCAGAATAGAAGTCCGGCAGTGTCTGCCAATAAACTGGAAACCGCGATCTTTGCCGGCGGATGTTTCTGGTGCATGGAGCCGCCGTTTGAGAAGCTGAACGGAGTCAAGGGAGTTGTCCCGGGATATACCGGGGGCACCAAAGAAAATCCGACATATGAAGAGGTATCCGCAGGAGGGACCGGACATGTCGAGGCAGTTCAGATCCTCTATGACCCTACCAGAATTACCTACGCAGAACTCCTTGATGTCTTCTGGAGGCAGATTGATCCGACGGACCCCGGCGGTCAGTTTGTCGACAGGGGTTCCCAGTACAGGAGCGCGATTTTCTACCTTAACCAAGAACAGAAGCGGCTGGCTGAAAAATCAAAAAGAGAACTTGCAAAGTCCGGGCGGTTTGCAAAACCCCTTGTCACGGAGATCCTTCCTGCAGCGCGCTTCTACAGGGCAGAGGGATATCACCAGGATTACTATAAAAAAAATCCGATACGGTACAAATTCTATCGTTTCAATTCAGGCCGTGACCAGTTGCTGAAAAAAATATGGGGAGGAAAAGATATGGAAAAGAGCGCAGGAAGCAGTGCATTCCAGAAACCTTCCAGAGAGGAACTGAAGAAACGGCTGACTCCTCTGCAATACAGGGTCACCCAGGAAAATGGCACTGAAAAGCCTTTTGAGAACGAATACTGGAACAATAAAAAAGACGGGATATATGTGGATATTGTCTCCGGCGAACCCCTTTTCAGCTCGCGTGACAAATATGACTCCGGGACAGGATGGCCGAGTTTCACGAGGCCGCTCGAACCGGACAACATCGTCGAAAAGGAAGACAGGAGCCTTTTCGTGAAGAGAACCGAGATAAGAAGCAGAAAGGGAGATTCCCACCTCGGACATGTCTTTTCAGACGGACCGCCTCCAACAGATCTCCGTTACTGCATGAACTCCGCAGCCCTCCGTTTCATTCCGAAGGAGGACCTGGAAAAAGAAGGGTACGGCAAATACAAAAAACTGTTTGAAAAATAAAAGAAGCGCACTCCGGCAGGAAGACTTTACTGTTTAACAAGCCACTCTATTGCAAGCTCACGCGTATCAAAAATAGGCACATTGCGTTTGGACACCGCCATCACGAAATTATACGCCAGTTTCATCAGCGGGCTCGTGATCCCGACCACCGCTGCCGCATGGACATACGGCTTGTTGTGTATGGTGAAATCCTTGAAATGATTGAGTGTCTCGGTATCATACCGGGCATTCGTCACATCGGTTAATGTCAGTACGGAATTCGGCTGTTTTCCGTGAAACCATTTCTTGGCGTCGTCAATAATAGGCTTTATATCTTCCTTTTTGCAGTCGGAAAAATCAAAAAGGAGAATTTTTTTGTCCCCTATCTCGAGCAACTGAATCTCGTTTCTTATCATATCCCCCTGCGCCGGAGAAAGATGCCCGACGAATCATTTGCATCAACACCTTCTGCAATGATACTACATTTTCCGGCCAATCGCAAAATCCAGGTGGCGTGCACAAAAAAATCGGGACACGAGGTCCCGATTGGCAGTCCGTTTTTCGGAAAAAAGCTCAGTGCCCGTGACTGTGTCCGTGCTCTTCAGTTTTGCCATGGCCATGGCCCTCATCATGCCCCCCGTGGCCCTCATCATGGCCGTGACCATGCTCTTCATGAATCTCCTCATATCCCTTGAACATCGCGATGATATGTGCCATGGGAGTATGGCCGAGCGTGGCAAGATAGAAATGCACGATCATAAATGCACTGAAGAATATCCAGAGGAGCACATGAATGAGGTCGACAATCTGCAGTCCTCCGAAGAGATTGATAGCCGGCTCAAAGAGCTTCGGGTCCCAGAGGAACAGGCCGGTTATCAGCTGAAGGGGGATCAGCAGTACCATAATCATGAGGTATGAAACCTGCTGCATGGGGTTGAACTTGTTATAGAATGTGGGATGGTGCGGATTGTCATCCCCGACCATAATGCCGTATCCGTAAAATTTGGCCTGAATCAACGCCTTCCTGGCAAACTCCACCGGCCTGTGCAGGGGGGGGATATAGATCTTGATATTGCCTGTTACCAGGTAGTACACAAGCCATATGAAATAATTCGCGATGAGGACGAACCCCAGCCAGCTGTGAATTTCAACAGCGGTCTCGAACGAGAACAGATTTATCTTTCCACCCATTTTTATCTGAGCCCCTGTAAGTATCAGCACGATAAAGGCAGCCAGATTCACCCAGTGCCAGATTCTTACCGGCAGTGCATGTAAAAATATCCTTTGCATTATTTCTTACCTCCCTTCCCCATGCGGCGAAGTGATCGTATTGGAGAAAATATTATTCGACAGGTAATATGGCCTATTGGAACGGCGATGCCGCCTATCAGCGCTACAATGAAGAGTATATCGAACAGCTCGATACTCGTGGCACCGAGTACGTAGAACTTGCTCATCGGGAGTATTGACATGATAGAGGTAAGGACTTCGCTCTTTGTGTTAAGAAGCAGAGGTTTCTCGTCCTCCTTCTTAATCGCGATCGCGACATTTCTGAACAGTTCTGCATTCGGAAGATGGCATTTTTCGCAATCCTTCACAGCCTCAGCCTTCGGACCGATCAGGTGCGCGTCGGCCCCGCTCAGAACATCCACTTTTCCGTTAAATAAAACGATGTATCCTTTCTTGAACAGGAGGGCGTAGAGATTCCATAATTCCTTCGGATCGACGCTTCCGTCTCCGTTGGTATCGATTTTCTCCATAATTCCGGAGGAGTCTGTTTCAAGTGCCTGGAGCAGCTCCCCTTCCGGCAGGGGCTTGCCGGTTTTTCTGTTGTAGAGGCTCAGGAAAACTCCGCGCGCTGCATTCGGGGCAGCATGGCATGCCGCGCAGGAAGCGGATTTGAAATGGGCATCAGCAAACGTCGGCATCGCAATCGGCGGATTCGATAACCATTTGTTGTGGAGACGTGACGAATCCCTGTGACAACCGAGACAGCCGTCCTTTATGTTCGTGGACATGGCAGTCGCTTCGACATTGTGCGCATTATGACATGATGCGCAGGTGGGGGCTTCCGGATCTCCCTTGATCCTTGCCTTTCCATGCATGCTGGCCGCATATGAACTGTTCATGTCGCTGTGGCATTTGTTGCAGGAGGCAATCCCGATATTCTTGTCCTTTTTCGGGCTCACTATCGCATGATCCCCGTGACAGTCCGCACAGGCCGGAGCCTTCTTATTGCCGCCCTTCAGCATCTCCGAATGGACGCTGGCTTCATACTCCGTGTAAACCTTGTCGTGACACTGCCGGCAGCTTTCTGATGCTGCGATCGTGTATGCACGCCTGCTGCTGAACGAGCGGAACGGATGCACTGTCTTTGAAAACTCCTTATGGCAGTCGGTGCACTGGAGTTTCCCGTGGACAGAACCGGTGAACACGTTCAAATCTACATAGACAGAGAGGGTCTCGCCGTTTTTCATGGTCATGCTGATTCTGTTGCTATGGCATGTCAGACAATACTGATTCTCTTTTACCCCGACTTTTGCAGCAGCAATGTCTTTGATATAATGGGCTCCGTGACATTCAACACATGTTCCCTTTGCAGCAAGAGAACTGTGAATCGGCTGCCTCTTCTGCAACTGTTCGGCGGTGTGGCAGGCCGAACATTTCCTGGAGGCATTCGCCGAATACTCGCGTTTGCTCCTGATCTGCTTGACTACCGGGTGATTATCCAGAGTAATATCCGGATGGCAGCCTGCACAGCCCACCTGGCCATGGATAGACGCTTTGAAATCACTCCCGCTGATATAGAGGGAAAGGATTTCTTTGTTCATCAGCTTTTTGTTCATGGTCCTGTCGGAGTGACAGTCAAGGCAGAGATCGACCGGAGATTTATGAGCAGTTTTTGCAGCGCTTTTTGCGGCGCTCACATACACGGGGAAAATCAAGAAGGCAAGGAACAAAAGCAACGATATGGTCTTTTTACTATCCATAAAACCCCCTCCAAGAATTTTTGACGATTTATCGACCGTAGAAGTTATAGCATATCTAAATACTATAATGCAAGCATGAATTACCCGTGTTTTCTTTTGACAGAAAAGCCTCCTTGACGTATAATTTTCTATGTTTTTTATCTATTTTTCTCTGTGTTACAGGGAAGCTGACGATATGCGGGCAAATTGTCCGGAAAACAGGCTGCCAGTCACTTCCTTGAAGGGGACAACGCGTTGATCCCCTATAAGGATGATAACCCGACCTCTGTGTTCCCGGCCGCCACCATTGCTATCATCGCGCTGAATATCCTGGTTTTTCTGCTCCAGATAACAGCCCGTTCAGGGATGCGTGAAGTAACCTACGCCTATGGCGCCATCCCCCAGTATCTGCTCTCCTTTGAGAAGGCCCAGCCGGTGCATCCCGCAATGACGGTGTTTTCGTCCATGTTCATGCACGGCGGACTGTTCCATTTGGGAGGCAATATGCTGTACTTATGGATTTTCGGCAACAACATAGAGGACAGGCTGGGACACATCCGGTTTCTCCTGTACTATCTCTTCTGCGGGATTATTGCTGCATATGCCCATGCGGTCACAAACCCGGACTCAACGATCCCGATGGTCGGAGCAAGCGGCGCAGTTTCCGGTATCCTTGGCGCATATCTGCTGCTCTTTCCGCATGCGCGGGTACATATGCTGATATTTTTAGGCTTTTTTATAACGACGGTAAAGATTCCTGCCTTGATAGTTATCGGATTTTGGGCTATTATACAATTCATCAATGGCATGATAAGCACAGGACTTCATGAGGCTCAGGGAGGAGTTGCGTGGTTTGCACATATTGGCGGGTTCCTCATAGGCCTTGTAACGATACGAATCTGGTTGCCAAGGAGGAATAGACGGTGGTTGTAATATGCCCTAAATGCAAAACAAAGCTGAAGATTGCGGACGAAAAAATATCCCGGGCAGGGTCACGGTTCAAATGCCCGAAATGCAGCACAGTGCTGCTGGTAAAAAAACCTGCTCCTGCTCCCGAAAAACCGGTAGACAATATTAAAATCCTTGTTGCGCATTCAAACCCGTCTGCCATGCACACGATAACCACCTTACTGAATAACAACGGTTATCGGACTGTTACTGCCACTGACGGCATAGAAGCGATGGTCAAGTCAATCAAGGAACTTCCCTTTCTTGCGGTCATTGAAGTCAGTCTTCCGAAGATATACGGAATCGAGGTCTGCAAGAGGCTCAGGCTGAGGCCTGAAACGAAGCATATCAAATTCATCCTGATAAGTTCCCCTTACGACAAGACCAGATACAAAAGAGACCCTGAATCCCTGTATGATGCAGACGACCATATCGAAGATCATCAGATTGCAGAGCAGCTCATGGATTCTGTCAATGCACTCAGGAAAAAAGAGTCGGGGATAAAAGAGCCTGCAAAAGAAACACCCGAAGAAATTCCTGCACCGCAACAGCCCCCGGCAGAGGCCGGAGAGAAATATGCAGAGCCCGCCAGCGATGACAAGACAGAACGCGCCAGAAGACTCGCAAGGACTATCGTCTCCGATATCTACCTCTACAACACGGCAAAAGCGGAAGAATCCATACGGAATAACACCTTTATGTCCGTCTTTTCATCAGAACTCCGCGAGGGGCTGAAGCTGTATGAGAACAGGATATCGCCGGAGGTGCGAAACCGGGGTGATTTCTTCATGGAAGTGATACACGATTTCATTGAGAATAAAAAGAAATCAGTATAATCTGCAAAAAAATTAAAAAAAAAGAGTAATCTTCCAAAATTTGCAGTTTTTCACGTTTCTCCCCCTTTTTTCTGCCATAAGGAAACCTTGCCTTAACCTGTCAATAATTATTATATTAGCACTCACTGACTTCGAGTGCTAACAAAATAAAAACCTAAAGGAAAGAAAGGAGAGCTATGCTATGAAGTTCAAACCACTCAGGGACAGAGTATTAGTCAAGTTTTCTTCAGAGGAGGAAAAAACCGCGGGGGGGCTTTACATTCCTGATACCGCGAAAGAAAAACCCCAGAGGGGCACCGTTGTTGCAGTTGGACCCGGCAGGGTTACAGACGACGGCAAGCGTCACCCAATGGATATCAAAGTCGGCGATACGGTACTCTTTGATAAATATTCCGGATCAAAGATAAAAATGGATGATGATGAGTACCTCATCATCAGGGAAGAGGATATCCTGGGGATAGTCGAATAAAAAATAACCAATACTTGCAAGGAGGAATTCGTTAATGGCTAAACAGCTTATCTTTGATGAGGCAGCAAGAAGTGCGATACTGAAGGGCGTGAGTGTGCTCACGGATGCCGTGAAGGCAACGCTGGGCCCTAAAGGAAGAAACGCCATACTGGACAAGAAATACGGCGCTCCGACAATCACAAAGGACGGAGTTACCGTTGCAAAGGAAATCGAACTGAAAGACCCGTGGGAAAATATGGGCGCCCAGCTCGTAAGGGAAGTTGCGTCAAAGACATCCGATACCGCCGGTGACGGCACAACCACAGCCACAGTGCTTGCGCACGCAATCTACAGGGAAGGGATGAAGAATGTCGTGGCAGGCGCAAATCCCATGGATATCAAACGCGGGATCGAAAAAGCGGTTGAGGCCGTGGTCGAAGAGCTGAAAAAACAGAGCAAGCCGGTGCAGGACAAGAAAGAGATCGCCCAGGTCGGCACAATCTCTGCAAACAACGATGCATCTATCGGCGAACTGATTGCAGAGGCGATGGACAAGGTCGGCAAAGACGGTGTCATCACGGTTGAGGAAGCAAAGAGCATGGCCACCACGCTTGACGTTGTCGAAGGCATGCAGTTTGACAGGGGGTACACCTCTCCTTACTTCATCACAGATCCTGAAAGGATGGTCTGCGTACTCGAGGATGTTTCCATCCTTATCCATGAAAAGAAAATCTCGAGCATGAAGGACCTTCTTCCGCTTCTCGAGCAGACCGCGAAGATGGGAAAACCGCTCCTGATTCTCGCTGAGGAAGTTGAGGGAGAAGCCCTCGCAACACTCGTTGTTAACAAACTTCGCGGAACTCTTCAGGTATGTGCGGTCAAAGCTCCGGGTTTCGGCGACAGACGCAAGGCAATGCTCGAGGATATTGCGGTACTGACAGGTGGCACAGTGATTACGGAAGACCTCGGGATTAAGCTCGAGAACATCAAGATGTCTGATCTCGGAAAGGCCAAGAAGGTCAATATTGACAAAGAAAACACCACCATTGTCGAAGGTGCGGGAGACTCTGCCAAAATCCAGGGAAGGGTCAAACAGATCAAGACCCAGATTGAGGAGACGACATCGGATTACGACAGGGAAAAGCTCCAGGAAAGGCTCGCAAAGCTTGTAGGCGGGGTTGCGGTCATCAATGTCGGCGCCGCCACAGAAACAGAAATGAAAGAGAAAAAGGCGCGTGTTGAAGACGCACTGAACGCAACAAGGGCAGCCGTTGAAGAAGGCATCATCCCCGGCGGAGGAGTTGCGCTTCTGAGGTGCCTTCCTGCACTCAAATCCCTAAAGCTGCATAATGACAGGCAGATAGGTGTCGAAATTATCAGAAGGGCCCTCGAGGAACCCATAAGGCAGATCGTGAACAATGCAGGGATTGAAGGTTCTGTGGTAGTCGAGAAAGTAAAACATGCTAAAGATGTGAACTCCGGGTTTGATGCTGACAAGGAAGAGTATGTAGATATGATTAAGGCCGGTATCATCGACCCGACGAAGGTCACAAGGTATGCACTCCAGAATGCCGCATCAGTTGCGGCACTGATGCTGACCACGTCAGTGATGATTACGGATATTCCTGAAGAAAAGCCTGAACCCCCGATGCCTCCGGGCGGCGGAATGGGCGGCATGTACTAAAATCGCAGGAGACGCTGAAGACGTCTTTCAGTCAGGGGGAATCCTCTGTTTGCCACAGAGGATTCCCCCTCAGTTTTTTCATGATATCTCTGCAGCAGGAATGCTGCCGGGGTTGACAGACCCGCACTGTTCAGACAATTGACTATCATTCGTGGATTCTGTCATCCTAACACAATGAAGAAAAATGTTTCGGCACTTCTTGCCGGCGGTATTCTGTTTCTGCTTCTGTATGCCGGGATACAGCTTCTTATGCCACTCCCCATTGCAAACAGGAATATCGAAGTGCAGATTCCGAAGGGAGCGACCTTCAGGCAGGCCATAGACCTCTTTTCAGAAAAGGGCGTCATCAGGGACAGGAATCTCTTCCTGCTGATCGCACGGGTAACCGGTATAGACAGAAAAATAAAGGCAGGATACTATTCCATTTACGGGTCAATGAATGCCCTTGACCTTCTGAACGTCCTGAGAAAAGGACAGATTGTCGAATACGAGATCACGGTTATCGAAGGCGATTCCCTGGGGGAAATATCGGACAAACTGGCTGAAAGGGGGATTGTTTCGAAGGAGCGTTTTTTCCAGCTCGCCACTGACAGGCATTTCCTCTATTCCTATGAAATAGATGCTCCTTCACTGGAGGGCTACCTTTTCCCGGACACTTACAAAATCCCGAAGGGAATGGCACCCGAAGATGCGTTAGGCATGATGATCAACACACTGAGGGAAAAACTCACCTTTGAAATGTCGGAGAGAGCAGAAGAACTCGGATTGTCCGAAAACGAGATACTGACCCTCGCGTCCATTATCGAAAAAGAGGCAGCAACCGATGAAGAGCGTGCCCTGATTTCCGCCGTATACCATAACAGGCTCAGAAAGAAAATCCCTCTCCAGGCAGATCCGACCGCGATCTACGGCATCAAACGATCGAAAGAGGGAGTGACTGCAGGCGACCTGAGGCGAAAAACCCCATACAACACGTACACGATAAAAGGCCTGCCTCCCGGACCTATTGCTTCCCCCGGGTTAAAATCCATTATTGCATCACTCCATCCAGCCGATGTCCCGTACATCTATTTTGTCTCAAATAATGACGGCACCCATAGTTTTTCTGTTACCGCACGGGAACATGAGGTCGCAGTGCGTGCATACCGCGAGAAAAAACAGATGGAGAAGGAGAAAAAGAAACAGGAAACGGTTCTCAGGGATGAAACCTCGTAAAAAAACAAGAGTAGTGCATGTCGGCAATGTGCCTGTCGGCGGAAGGCACCCGGTGATCGTCCAGTCCATGACGAAAACGGACACCGCGGATATAAAAACAACGGTCAGGCAGATCAGGTCACTTGAATCCTCCGGATGTGAAATAATACGGCTTGCAGTGCCTGACATGAACGCGGCAAAAGCCCTTGGAAAAATACGGCAGGCCATTTCAATCCCCATGATAGCCGATATCCATTTTGACTGGAGGCTCGCCGTCGAAGCTGTCAGGCAGGGTGTTGACGGCCTCAGGATCAATCCCGGGAACATAGGAGCACGGTGGAAAATCAGGGAGGTCGTTGCTGCTGCTTCTGACAACAGGATACCTGTAAGGATCGGTGTGAACGCAGGCTCGCTTGAAAAAGACCTGCTCCGCAGATATGGACACCCTTCACCGGAGGCTCTTGTGGAAAGCGCGGGAAGACATGTGCAGATACTTGAAAGTCTCGGATTTACCGATATCAAGGTGTCTCTGAAGGCATCTGACGTGCTGAGGACCGTCGAGGCGTACACCCTGTTTTCAAAAAAATACCGCTATCCCCTTCATATCGGGATTTCAGAGGCCGGCCCGCCTTCCACCGGGATCGTGAAGAGCGCTGTCGGACTGGGAATCCTTCTCGCTGAAGGCATTGGTGACACCATACGGGTATCCCTCACGGCGAGACCGGAGGAGGAAGTAAGGGTAGCCTATGCAATACTCGGATCACTCGGCATCAGAAAGAGGGGTGTTGACATCATTTCCTGTCCAACCTGCGGCAGATGCAGAATCAACCTGAAAAAGCTTGTGCGGAAAGTAGAAGACAGGGTAAAGCAGCTTGATGGACCGCTCACGCTTGCGGTTATGGGGTGTGTCGTCAACGGTCCCGGAGAAGCAAGGGAAGCGGATTTCGGCATCGCGGGAGGCAGGGGGAAAGGAATTGTTTTTAAAAGGGGGAAGATCGTCAGGCAGGTTGAGGAAAAAGATCTCCTGAGCGCTCTCTTTGAAGAAGCGGAAATATAAAATACCCCGCTTGTCCTGAATTCCGGATACCGTGCAGTGAGCAGTCCGGATCAGATGAACAGGTCTTCCTCCTTCTCGACGAGAGGAGCTCTCGGCCGCACTCACGAATCATACGAGTATTTCGATGCCCAGTTGATCGCCTTGATTATCCTCGGATCCTCCCCGCAGGCACAGCCGTCGGTATTCAGGGCTTCCTTGATATCCTCTTTTGAAGGATTCAGCATTCTCGCAAGGAGCGCTACAGCCCGCATAATCTGTCCGCCCTTGCAGTAATCGCACTCTTTGACCTGCTCCTGCTCCCATGCCCTTTTTACCGGATGGTCCTGCGGAATACCCTCTATCGTCCTGATCCTGTCACCGTCAAGGCTGCTGATTTTTGTCTGGCAGGCCTTTTGCGGCTTATTGCTTACGAGAACGATACAGGCGCCGCATTCCCCCTTACGGCATAACGTCACAGAACCCAGAAGACTGAGACGGTCCCTGAGAATAGGCAACAATGTCTCGTCAGGACCTACATCAATCTCATGGTATTTGCCGTTAATCCTGAGTCTCATACTGGTATGCTGTTTCTTCTCTTTGTAATATCGAGCATATCACCGTTGCTGACGCCAGTCAAGGACGCACATATGCATGTTTCCGGCTCCTCCGGCCCGAAACACGCATTTTGGCGGATTTCTATTTCAGCATCCATGCCCGAATGTCCTTCATGGCAAATGATCTCTCTATCTGCTTTTTCAGATCGATTGCATCCAGAACCCACTGATCTTCATGATGCCAGTCCGTTTTGCCAAACCGCAGACGCTTGGGAAGAATTTTCCGCAGTGAGGTTTCGCCCCGATAATTGGTATAGATAATACTTACCGTCTGCTTTTCAATACTTATGCCGGGTTCAGACATGTCTGCCTCCTTTTGATTCCTTCAGTTATTTCTCCGCCACCCCCCCCGCCATCCCCTTTTTCTCTCACGAGAGGGCCAGCACTCTCTCTGCAAGAAAAATGTTCCCCTTAAAGAAATACGCAACAGTACCGCCTCTGCTTACAGTTCAGCTATTGCATTCAGGAAAAGCAGGACTAAAGGTGCTCTTTAAGGAGCTTGTACTCTATACTGTCAACAAGTGCCTGATAGGACGCCTCGATGATATTTTCTGATACTCCGACAGTCCCCCATCGTTTTTCGTCATCACCTGATTCAACCAGGACTCTTACCTTCGCAGATGTACCCTTGCCTGCGGCAAGGACACGGACCTTGTAATCGTGAAGTTTTACGTTTTTCAGTGCGGGATAGAACTTGTCAAGCGCTTTTCTCAGGGCATGGTCAATCGCATTCACAGGACCGTTGCCTGTTGCCGCGGTATGCTCGATATGCCCCCCCACCTTAACCATGATAGTCGCCTCACTGAACGGATATTCCCCTTCTTTGCGCTTTTCCACAATAATCCTGAACCCTATAAGGTCAAAAAATCTTTTGTGAAGCCCGAGGGCCTTTTTCATCAGGAGCTCGAACGAAGCCTCCGCGCCCTCAAACTGGAACCCTTCATTCTCCAGCTTTTTCAGGGTAGTGACAATATCCTGCAATTGCGGTGAATCAGGATTGAGATGTATCCCGAATTCCTCCGCCTTTCGCAGTATGTTGCTCTTGCCCGCAAGATCTGATATCAAAACCCTCTGGGAATTTCCGACCTGGTTCGGCCTTATGTGTTCATATGTCTCGGGCCTCTTCCTCACGGCGCTGACATGCATGCCTGCCTTGTGGGCAAAGGCGCTGTCACCAACAAAAGGCTGCCTTTTGAAATGCCTCATGTTGCTTATTTCGTTCACATACCGGGAAACGTCACGCAACCTTCTCAGCTGATCAGGGCTGATGCAGTCCAGTCCGAGCTTGATCTGCAGATTGGGGATTATCGAACACAGGTTCGCGTTGCCGCAGCGCTCACCGAGCCCGTTCATGGTACCCTGCACCTGAGACGCCCCTGTCTCTATGGCGATGACCGAATTGGCAACAGCACACTCAGAGTCATTGTGCGCGTGGATGCCGAGAGAACTCTTCGTATCCTTTTTGATTTCCCGGATAATCCTTCTTATGTCATGAGGCAGCGTACCTCCGTTGGTATCGCAGAGCACAAGGCAGTCGGCACCGGCCTTTTCGGCTGCAATAAGGCATTTCAGCGCATATTCCGGGTTGTCCCCGTACCCGTCAAAAAAATGCTCTGCATCAAAGAATACCTTTGCCACATGCTTTTTCAGGTATGCAACCGAATCATGGATAATATCGAGATTTTCTTCGAGCGATACCTTCAGGGCCTCTCTTACGTGGAAATCCCATGTTTTTCCGAATATCGTGATGATTTTTGCCTTCGAATCAAGCAGGGCCTTCATCAGCATATCTTCTGCAACCTTGTGTCGTGGCCGGTGCGTACTCCCGAAGGCAACGACCATCGAATGCTTCAGCTTCAGTCTCTTCGCTTTTTTGAAATACTCGATATCCCTCGGATTTGCTCCGGGCCAGCCCCCTTCCACAAAATGGACCCCAAGTTCGTCGAGCTTTTCGGTAATGCGAAGCTTATCCTCAACAGAAAACGAGATATCCTCTGACTGTGCTCCGTCCCGCAAGGTGGTATCGTATATTTCTATTTTCCGCATCCTGTGTTGCCCTGTCCTATCCCTTTGATCTTTTTCTGGAAGCAGCCTTGCCGGTCGCCCCTGATTTTGGCTGTTCGCCGGTACCCAGCTTAAACGCATCGTGAAGAACGCGCACCGCGAGTTCGGTATATTTTGAATCAACGATACAGGAGATCTTTATCTCGGAAGTGCTTATCATCATGATATTGATATTGTTTTTCGCAAGCGTCTCGAACATTTTTGCCGCAACACCCGAGTGGGTCCTCATCCCAACCCCTATTATGGAGACCTTCGCAATATCATCTCTCACCTTCACATCGTCGGCCCCGATTTCGGAAACGATATCCCTTGTAATCTTCATGGCCTTCCTGCTGTCGGCCTTCGGTACCGTGAAGGATATATCTGTCGAGTTGCCGTCACTGCTTATGTTCTGCACGATCATGTCAACAACGATATTTGCCTCTGCGATGGCATTAAAGAGCTTCGCCGCAACCCCCGGCTTGTCATGTACCGCAATCGCGGTCACTTTCGCCTGATTCTTGTCATAGGCAACACCTGAAACAACAACCTTTTCCATATCCTCATCCTCCTTAACCACGAGCGTGCCGGGGTTATTGTTGAAACTCGATCTGACCACCACAGGAATCCCGTATTTTTTTGCAAATTCAACAGACCGCGTCTGGAGCACCTTAGCGCCCAGACTCGCCAGTTCGAGCATCTCCTCATACGATATCTTATCGAGTTTTTGTGCGTCAGGGACGATATTCGGATCTGTGGTATACACTCCGTCGACATCCGTATAGATCTCACAGAGGTCTGCCTGCAGCGCTGCGGCAATGGCAACTGCGCTCAGATCAGACCCTCCCCGTCCGAGGGTCGTTACATCAGAGGTTTCTGTTACACCCTGGAACCCCGCAATAACAGGGATGATGCCCTTTTCCAGCGCCTTTCTCACCCGTTCTCCGGAGATCCTCTCTATCTTTGCCTTCGTATGCGCCTGGTCCGTAATAATCCCGACCTGACGTCCGGTAAAAGACATTGACCTGAAGCCCAGTTCGTTGACCGCCATCGCCGTAAGCGCAGCGCTGATGCGTTCTCCCGAGGAAAGCAGGAGGTCCATTTCTCGTTCATCCGGAGTTGAAGAAATCAGGTGCGCAAGATTTATCAGTTTGTCAGTTTCTCCCGACATTGCGGATACGATAACGACCACATCGTTTCCCTGATTCCTTGTATCGGCAACGCGCCTTGCCACAGACTGTATTCGTTCAAGGCTGCCGACTGAGGTACCGCCATATTTCTGCACAATGAGCATTTCTGCTGAACCTTTCTCTGTCAATTGAATTTTTGCCGCATACTTTCCCGGCAGGTTAGCAAATCATGCCTCAACGAGCCGGATCAACGCATCAGAGGTACCGGCACGACAAGTTGTTTCTCAAGTCGCCATGAACGTGAAAGCGGAATAACTGCGGAAGCGCGGTTATCGCACATCGCTTCACGGAAACCTCCTTTTCTCTGCAGCGGAATTATTTTGATTATAACAAAAAAACTCCCAAATGTTTGTAGTGCAGAAGGTTCCGGCACTGATATGCCGGCATATGGTTTCCTTTGTGATAGAATAGATGCAGCACAATGGATATCGTATTATCGACCGGCAAACAGCTCGACATCAAAAGCGGGGAAACCCTTCTGCAGGCTTTCAAACGTCAGGGTGTGTATCTCGTTGCCTCCTGCGGCGGGAAGGGATCATGCGGCAAGTGTCGCATCAGAGTCATGGAAGGTGAGTACAGAGCAGCATCACCGGGCAAACTCGACCCGGCCGACATACGGTCAGGAATTGCTCTGGCCTGCCAGACATTTCCACGGGAAAATCTCCTTATCGACATCCCCAAGGAATCCCTGCTGACTGTGGGAGATACAATCGAAACAGCACGGTCTGAAAATCTCCTTGAACTCTTCCAGACCCTCGACAGTACAATTTCTCCCCTTGTGCACATGATCCACCTGAATATCCCTCCGCCGACAATTGACAACAATATCAGCGATCTTGAAAGACTGCAGAAAGCGGCTGAGGAAAAGGGTGTGGAAGGCCTCAGGTTTTCCCACGATTTTGTCTCTTCCCTTGCCCGCTCCCTCAGGGATGCAGGATGGAATATCGATCTTTTCTGGACCGACAGGCAAGAAGCACTCTTTATTGCACCCCACCGCGACAGGAAACGTTGCGGGATTGCCGTTGATATCGGCACCACCACCCTGGTTCTGTACCTCATCAGCTTGGAGGACGGGAGGATTCTTGATGTCAGTTCGACCTATAACTCGCAGATGCGGTACGGAGACGACGTCATCACAAGGATCGTGCATGCAACCGAAGGCGGGGGCCTCGAAGATCTGAGGAATGCAGTGATAACCGATATCAACGACCTGCTCGCACCTGTTATTGAAAGACATTCTCTCACTGCTGAAGACATTGAGTCTGCAGTGATAGCGGGGAATACGACCATGTCCCATCTCTTCTGGGGACTTACCCCTGAGCATATCCGTGCAGAGCCTTACACCCCGACCGCGGGACTCTTCCCCCCGTGGCATGCCGGCACCGCGGGAATTCGCGTCAACGGACATGCTCCGGTCTACACGGTTCCCTGCGTTGCCAGTTACGTCGGAGGCGACATCGTAGCCGGGGTTCTCGCCTCATCAATGCATCGCAGCGACGAGATATCGCTCTTTATGGACATCGGCACCAACGGTGAGATTGTAATCGGGAACAGGGAATGGCTTGTGACCGCCGCATGTTCTGCAGGTCCATGCTTTGAGGGGAGCGGCATCAGGCACGGCATGAGGGCGACCGAAGGGGCCATTGCATCCATACAGCTTGCACCGGAAACATTCGAGCCTGTTTTCCAAGTAATCGGAAACGGCAAGCCGCAGGGGATATGCGGCTCCGGCATGATTGATGCCCTGACAGAGATGTTTCTGGGAGGAGTCATTGACCAGAAAGGAAAGTTCGTGCAGGGGGTGTCTGCAGAACGCATCAGGGAAGGAATCGAAGGGCCGGAGTTCCTTTTCTCCACCGACGGGAGGAGGGAAATCGTACTGACAGGAGTAGACATCGAGAATATCCTGAGGGCAAAAGCCGCAATGTTCGCGGGTGTTTCCCTTCTTCTGAAAAAAGTGGGACTTGGCTTAGATGATATCCGGCATGTGTATATTGCCGGAGGATTCGGCAACTACCTGAATGTCGACAAGGCGATCATTATCGGCATGCTGCCGGATATCCCGAGAGAGAAATATTCGTTTCTCGGCAACACCTCTGTGGCCGGGGCATATCTCTGCCTGCTGTCCGGAAAAATGCGCAGAGAGGCAGAAGAGATTGCCCGCACAATGACCAATATCGAACTCTCGGTTTCCAGAAGGTTTATGGACGAGTACATGTCTGCACTTTTCCTGCCGCATACTGATATCAGTCTTTTCCCGACAGTGCAGAAACTCCTCCGGAAATAAGGCATGAATGTGCCCCGTACAAAGCCTGCAACTCCTCTGGCGCCCCCGGAGGGGATAGCGGACCCTTTCAGTGCGCAGGGCCCGAAGACAGCAATTTCTCCACTTCTCTTCGTATGGCAGTAGCAGGGATGCCGCCGTGTATCTTCAAAATTCCGTTGATCAGCACAATGGGCGTGCTGAGTGCGCCCAGCCTCAGAAGCTCCTTTATATCATCAAACTCTTCTTCTCCGTCCATGAACAGGTCCACATATTCAACATACACGACAGACGGATAGAAATAATTCATTTCCTTGGACAGTTCATCCGTCAGCACCTTATTCGTCCCTGAAGCATCTTCCGTTGAGTTGTCATCGAAGAGGATACTCTCCACAGGACTATCCAGCACCTGGATGTGAACCCTTTGAAACATTCACACTACCTCTCTTTCCTTGCACTTACCAGCATATTGTCTATGAGCCTCGTATTCCCGATTCTTGCCGCAATCGCAAGCAGCACGTCACGGTGAATCTCGGAAAGCTCCCGGAGTGATTCAGGATCATAGACGCCGGCATAATCAATCGCTGATACCGCAGGTTCTTTTCTGAGCATATCCTGCATAGCTTTTTTGAGAATATCAGCTTGTATTATACCAGAATTGATCAACACGGAAGCCTCCTTCAGGCTCCTGTAAAGAATGGTTGCCGCTTCCCTCTCTTCTTTACCCAGATAGGAATTCCTTGAACTCATTGCGAGGCCATCCCGTTCCCTGACTGTCGGGCATATGACGACTTCGATATCCATATCAAGGTCCCTTGCCAGCCTTCTGATAACCACAGTCTGCTGGAAATCCTTCTGGCCAAAATATGCCCTTGTCGGTTTCACGAGATTGAAGAGTTTGGTAACGACGGTAGCGACTCCCCTGAAATGACCGGGACGGAGGGCACCGCAGAGACCTTCTGAAACATTTTCTACATCAATATATGTTGAGAATCCAGCCGGATACATCAGAGATGCATCCGGCAGAAACAGGACGTCAACTTCTTCCCTCGCCAGTTTTTCCGTGTCGCCCTCAATGTCCCTCGGGTATCTCTGAAAATCCTCTGAAGGGCCGAACTGAATCGGATTTACGAAAATGCTCACCACAGTGATGTCGTTCTCATGTCTTGCCCTTCTTGCAAGGCTGAGATGACCGTCATGAAGAGCTCCCATGGTCGGAACAAGCCCTATGGTCTTTCCGCGACGCAGACAGCCAATAACACTGTTCTGCATGACGCGCGGGATTCTGATGACTTCCATGGACACCTCGACAGAAAAATTTGCCCTGTGCAGGCTCTCGCTCGATATAAACTATCCAATAGATGATGTTTTTGTCAAACACCTGATCCACGCTCAGGCGGGATTTTTAAATACCTGATATGGTAAAATTCAAAATTGTGGAAGAAGTTGGCGTTGTGAAGGGCATCAATGGCTCCCTCGCAACGGTTTCTGTACCGAAGAAGAGTTCCTGCGAGGGATGCACACTGAAGACATGCAGACCGGCGGATCAATTCATGGAAATAGAGGCATTGAATCCTGTGGCTGCCCGGATCGGGCAGAAAGTGAGGATCACAATGAAGCCCCATACGTATCTCAGGGGATCGATCATCGTCTACGGCATCCCTGCTGCTTCCCTGATTGCAGGTGCTGTCGTGGGGAAGGAGCTGCTCAGCAGCTTTTTTCCGGGTCTTGATCCGGATACGGTATCTGCACTCTCCGGGGTTGGTGCTTTTGTAGCATCCTTTCTCCTGATAAAGGCATGGAGCAGACGGGATTTCGGAAAGTCTGACTGCACGCCGGTAATCAAGGAAATACTGAATGACCAGACGGGTTGAGGCTGAAGTAAAGCGCAGGAATCTCCGTATACCTTGCTCTTTACCTTGATCTCAACCTTAATTTCTTGAATACAGGGGGAACATATGGCAAATTTTGAAGTTGACAAAATCCGGAATATCGCTGTCCTCGCACACGGAGGGGCAGGCAAGACATCACTCGTTGAAGCAATGCTCTTCAATGCAGGGGCGATAGACAGACTCGGAAACGTTCAGGACGGCAACACCACAACGGATTTCGAACCCGAAGAGATTGAACGCAAGATAACAATCAGTTCTTCCCTCGCATTCTGCACGTGGAAAGGGTCCAGGATAAACGTGCTTGATACGCCTGGGTTCATCAATTTCCTTGAAGACACGCGGGGATGCCTGCGGGCGGCAGACGGTGCGGTCGTCATGGTGAGCGCAATCTCCGGAGTGAAGGCCGAAACCCAGAAGATATGGAAATATGCGTCTGAATTCGAACTGCCAAGGATTATCTTTATCAATAAAATGGATAAAGATACAGCCAGTTTCTCTCGGGCAGCCGGTGAGATAGAAAAGGCGTTCGAAACAGAAGCCCTGCCTCTCCAGCTTCCGATCGGCTCGGGAGAAGGATTCAGGGGAATCGTTGACATTATCACTATGAAGGCTGTGGTGTTTACGTCAGAAAAGGCAGAAGAAGCCGAAATACCGCCGGACATGCTTCCTGAAGCGGAAGAATACAGGAAGAAGCTCGTCGAAAAAATCGCTGAATCCGACGATACCCTGCTCGAGAAATACCTTGAAGGAGGAGAGCTCTCACACGATGAGATAATAAAGGGCGTAAAAGAAGGGTCACTCACAAAAAGATTCATCCCGGTCATCTGCGGATCTGCGCTCAGGGATATCGCTGTGCCGCAGCTCCTCGACACAATACTCCTCTGCCTCCCGTCGCCTGCCGAAATGGCCCGCATCGCTCCGATCAGAGGGAAAAACCCGAAGGACGGCACCGAGGTACAGAGAAAACCTTCTGCAGACGAACCCCTTGCAGCATATGTATTCAAAACGATCGCCGATCCGTTTGCCGGGAGGCTCTCGATATTCAGGGTCTTTTCCGGAACTCTCAAAGCCGACTCCTCGGTACTGAATGTTACGACCGGCGCAAAGGAAAGGATCGGTCAGGTATTCTTTCTTATGGGCAAGAAGCAGATACCGGCGCAGACGATAGGGCCGGGTGAAATAGGCGTCGTCGCCAAGCTGAAAGAAACCTATACCGGGGACACCCTGTCCGACGAGCCCAATCCGGTTTCCTTCGAAAAAGTGAAATTTGCTGATCCAATTATTTCCTATGCAATCGCGCCGAAGTCCAAAGGGGACGAAGACAAGGTCAGTACAGGATTAAACAGAATTCTCGAAGAAGACCCGACCCTGAGATTCCAGAGAGACGAAGAGACAAAGGAAATGCTGCTCTCGGGTATGGGTCAGGTGCATCTCGAAGTGACTCTTGAGAGGCTGAAAAGGAAATTCGGCGTCGAGGTTCTCATGAAGACACCGAAGGTGCCCTACAGGGAAACCATCAAGATTTCTACTAAGGCACAGGGAAAATATAAAAAGCAGTCAGGCGGCCGCGGCCAGTACGGTGACTGCTATCTCGAAATAGAACCGGTTGCACGGGGCGGAGGGTATGAATTCGTCGACAGGATTGTCGGGGGCGTTATCCCGCAGCAATACCGGCCTGCGGTCGAGAAAGGCGTAGTGGAGACCATGAAAGAGGGTGTTATTGCAGGGTACCCGCTTGTCGATATAAAGGTCACCCTGTATGACGGTTCCTACCATTCGGTGGACTCATCGGAAATGGCCTTCAAGATTGCCGGCTCAATGGCTTTAAGAAAGGCCGTAAATGATGCGAAACCGATACTGCTGGAACCCATAATGAAGGTTGAGGTAATTACTCCCGATGATACCCTCGGCGCGGTAATCGGGGATCTGAATTCAAAAAGGGGCAGGGTACAGGGGGTCGAGCCCCAGGCAGGCGGCAATCAGAAAATTAACGCACAAGTCCCCATGTCAGAAATGCTCGTATATGCTAACCAGCTGACCAGTCTGACGTCCGGAAGAGGGCTTTATTCCATGGAATTTTCCCATCACGAGGAACTTCCCAGCCACTTGACACAGAAGATCATCGCTGAACGGGAAGCTCAGAAGAAAGAAAAGGAAGAAGAGAAGTAAGAGGGGTTTCAGCTCATGCCAAAAGACTACAAGGATACCCTGAATCTTCCGCTGACAGATTTTCCCATGAAAGCCAATCTGGCACAGAAGGAGCCCTTTCTTCTCAGGTTCTGGGAGGAAAAGGAAATATACGCCAGAATCCAGGAAAAAAACAGGAAAGGCACGCACTACATTCTTCACGACGGCCCGCCATATGCAAACGGACATATCCATATCGGGCATGCCCTGAACAAGATACTCAAGGATATCATCGTGAAGTACAAATCGATGAAGGGTTTTTACGCTCCCTATGTGCCCGGCTGGGACTGCCACGGGCTCCCGATCGAACTCCAGGTTGACAAAAATCTCGGCGACAGGAAAGACACGCTTGATATCCTTGAAAAAAGAAGACTCTGCAAGGGATATGCAGCGGAATTCGTGGATATTCAGCGGGACGAATTCGTCAGGCTCGGGGTTTTCGGTGACTGGCAGACACCCTACCTGACCATGTCGAATGCATACGAGGGGACAATCGTAAGGGAATTCTGCCGTTTTTTCGAGAACGGATACGTCTATAAGGGGAAGAAACCCGTGCACTGGTGTCCTTCCTGCATTACCGCCCTTGCCGAGGCAGAGGTTGAGTACGGGAATAAAGAGTCCCCGTCAATATTCGTGAAATTCCCCCTTGATGAGGAAAATATCCGGCGATATTTCCCCGAACTGGAAGGGGAAAAGGTATCTGTACTGATATGGACAACCACTCCCTGGACCCTTCCTGCAAACCTTGCAGTGGCGTTTCATCCTGACTTCGGGTACATTGCCGTCAGGCAGGACAGCGAGACATATCTCATCGCAGAAGGAAGGCAGGAAGCCCTCAGGGAAAAAATCGGCCTTGGAGGGAATACCGTCTCAAGAAAAACCGGGAAAGAACTCGAGGGCATGCATGTTCGCCATCCTTTTTTCGGGAGACATTCCGTCGCAGTGCTCGGGGAATTCGTCTCACTCGAGGATGGAACCGGCATTGTCCACATTGCACCTGGGCATGGTGAAGACGACTATGAGACCGGGCTGAAATACAATCTCGATATCTATGCTCCCGTTGACAAGCATGGCAAGTTCAGGTTCAGCGGGACCGAACAGGACTCGTCCCTGCAGGGGAAGTTTGTGTTCAAGGCGAATGCGGAAATAATCGGAATCCTGAAAGAACACAATGCCCTTGTTATGGAAGAAAAGATCACACATTCATATCCCCATTGCTGGCGATGCAAAAAACCCGTCATTTTCCGGGCAACAGCGCAATGGTTCATCTCCATGGACAGGAAAGGGCTGAGGCAACAGGCTTTGTCGGAGATAGGAAACGCCACCTGGATTCCGAAATGGGGGATGGACAGAATTCAGGGGATGGTCTCCAACAGGCCTGACTGGTGTATCTCAAGGCAGAGGGCATGGGGGGTACCGATTACGGTGCTGAGATGTGATGCATGTGAGGAGTTTGTCTCAGACCATGATGTGTTATCACGCATTGTTGCCCTGGTGGAGGAACAGAGTGCCGATGTATGGTTTATGAAAAATCCCGAGGAATTCCTGCCCGCAGGATACGTGTGCAGGAAATGCGGCAGCTCATCCTTTTCGAAGGAAACGGACATCCTCGATGTCTGGTTCGACTCCGGTGTCAGCCACGCCGCTGTCATGGAGACAGACGAAAGGCTTTCCTGGCCTGCCGATATGTATCTTGAGGGGAGCGACCAGCACAGGGGATGGTTTCAGAGTTCCCTTCTCGCGTCTGTCGGAACCAGGGGGAAAGCCCCTTACAGGACTGTGCTTACCCACGGGTTCACGGTCGACGGTCAGGGCAAGAAGATGTCCAAATCCCTCGGAAACGTGGTCGCACCGCAGGAGGTCATTAAGAGCAACGGCGCGGAGATACTCCGCCTGTGGGTTTCAGCTGAGGATTACCGGGATGACGTAAGAATCTCGAAGGAGATACTCGACAGACTCACGGAGGCATACCGGAAAATCAGGAACACCTGCAGGTTTCTGCTGGGGAATGTATATGATTTCGACGGGCAGGATTACCGTTCAGACATGCTGGAGATTGACAGATGGGCAATGAGCAGGCTGCAGAGCTTCACCCGAAAAGTCGTATCCGCCTATGACAGCTTTGATTTTCACGAGGTATTCCACAGCATCTATAATTTTTGTGTTGTCGATATGAGCTCTTTTTATCTCGATGTCCTGAAGGACAGGCTCTATACATTCAAATCCGACTCACGGGAAAGACGTGCTGCCCAGTGGGTCCTGAGCCGGATACTGTCGACGATGACAAGGCTGATGGCCCCGATACTTTCGTTTACCGCAGAGGAGGTCTGGCAGAATATAAGGCAAAAGGGCGAAAATCGGGAACAGAGTAAAACAGGGGTTGTGGAATCGGTATTCCTCGCTTCATTCCCGGAGGTCAATGAAGAATTCCATGACCCGAACCTTGAGAAAACATGGAACGATCTGTTCATGCTGAGAAATGAGGTAAACAAGGCAATCGAGATCAGGAGGATGGAAAGATTCCTCGGCAATTCTCTCGAAGCACGGATCGTGCTCCGGCTTCCGGAACAATACAAAACCCCTGTTGCAGAGAGAAAAGACTTTCTCGCAACCTTTTTCATCGTCTCATCAGTAGCGCTCTCCGGGGAAAGCAATCCTGATGCTTTCAAAAGCACAGAGATCGAAGGACTCGAGATCAGTGTGGAAAAGGCCTCTGGCACAAAGTGCCAGAGATGCTGGAACTGGAGTGAGGCCGTCGGCACATTTGCAGATGCTTCCGACCTCTGCGACCGCTGTCATAAGGTCGTGTTCGGCAAAGAAGCACGTTGATTTCTTTCCCGGAATACCGGCAGGATGTCACCGGAGTAGCGGTCTTTTTGCACAGGGCGGGCAGAGAATGAAAAGAAATGCATATGTTTTCCTGATTGTTGTTGGTATCGTGGTGCTCGATCAGGTCACCAAATACTGGATCGCCAGCTCCATGGGTCCGACCGATTCCATAGAGCTGTTCCCGTTCCTCCACATCGTCAATGTAAGGAACACCGGCGCCGCATTTGGGAGTTTCAGAGAACTCGGGAGCAGTTTCTTCATTATTGTTTCGGGAATGGCCATTGTCTTCGTGATATATCTTCTGCACAAAAGGCTCTATAATACCATTGGACTTTCCCTCATCCTTGGGGGAGCCATAGGCAATCTCATCGACAGGATCGCCTACGGCCAGGTTGTCGATTTTATCGATTTTTCTGTCGGCAGGTTTCACTGGCCTGCGTTCAATGTGGCGGACTCCTCCCTTACCATCGGTATCGGGGTGATCTTTCTGACTTCGTTTCTCAAAAAGCAGCCTTCGCCCACACAATAAGTATCCCCTGCAGGTACCGGCAATCCCCTGCAAAAGATCATGGTGCAATGATCTGTGCCATCTTTCCTGGTAACCCGGAGCACAAACCCCGGTGACGGCATTTGACTTCTTCCCCCTGTTTGGATAATAGTAAAGGGAACCTTCACCGGAAAGGGGGATTTTCAGGGGGATGAAATACACGGTATCCACACTGTGTCTTGCCATGAGTCTTTTGGTTGCTGCCGTCACTGCGGGTGGTGCGGAATGGGAATATCTTGGCGCAGACAAGAACGGGATTCCGCTTTTTTATGACAAAAAGAATATTACTGAATCTGACGGCATAATAAAAATCTTTCAGAAGCAGGCATATCCCGAAGAGATGCTGCAGCGGATAGGGGAAAGGTTTGGCGCCAGATACGCGGATTTGAAGAAGATCGTGAACCTGGTAGAAATAGACTGTGAAAGCAGAAGTACCAGAACCAGCTCCGTCACCTATTATGACGCAAAAGACAACATCATCGAAACAAAACAGGGAGATAGAGAGTGGACATCAATTCCGTATGCACATGCATCAGCATCAAACATCCTTTATGAACTCTCCTGTCCTGCCGAATGGACTCATATCACCTCGTCAAAGGAGCAGGATTATTTCCTGAATGCACGCAGAATCTCATCCAGCACCTCTGATGTGACATTCTGGATGAAAGGGGTTGACCGCACAACCTCACTGGACACGGAAAAGGACAAATTCACGATAAGATGCAATAACGGAACCTATGCCCTCAGGTACCACGTCAAATATGCCCCTGACGGCACGGCATCGACAGTAAAATCCTATGAACGTCTCGCAGAATGGTCAAAGATCGGCAATGATACAATAATCGGCTTTTTCCGGCAGGTCCTGTGCACTGATGGTCTCGCAAGGAAAGATATCAGGGAGCATCTGAACTATCTTACACAGAAATAGCAATCGCCGTTTTCTGCGCTGCAGTCTGATTTGGCCTTCTGTGCTATTATATGTAAATGTATCCGGTCCTGTTCAAATTTGGCCCTCTTACAGTTCACACGTACGGCTTCCTCGTAGCGCTTGGCTTCCTCATCGGATTGAGCTTTGCCGTAATACAGGCAAAAAAGGAGGGGGTTTCCTCAGAGAAAATCATCGACCTCTCATTTTACCTGCTCCTTTCCGCAATAATCGGTTCAAGACTTTTTTTCGTCTTCATTAATTTCGACCACTATCTCAGCAAACCTCTTGACATATTCAAGATATGGGAAGGCGGCCTGGTCTTTTACGGCGGAGTGCTCCTCGCAATTCCCACCGTACTGTGGTACGTGAAAAAACACAGCCTCCCTTTCTGGAGTACTGCAGATATATTTACACCTTCAATTGCAATCGGACATTCCTTCGGGAGGCTCGGCTGCTTTGCTGCAGGCTGCTGCTACGGGAAGACCGCTGAACTGCTCCCGTGGGGAGTAATCTTTACCGACCCCGAATGTCTTGCACCCACCAGGCTTCCGCTGCACCCAACACAACTCTATGAGTCTGCAGGAGAGTTCGTCAACTTCCTTGTGCTTCTGGGCTTAAGGAGGCACAAGTCTTTCAATGGCCAGCTTTTCATGACCTACCTGCTCCTGTATTCCGTCCTGAGATTTACTGTCGAGTTTTTCAGGGGTGACATCAGCAGGGGATTCATCTATTCTCAACTTTCCGTTTCGCAGGGAATCAGTATTCTGCTGTTTCTTGGAGGCATTGCAGGCTTCATCATCCTGAAACACAGGAATCGCCGTGTCACGGGAAACAGCCCCTGATATACGCATTCTCTTCATTACTACGTAAGGGGCATGCCTTTTTTCTTCTCTCCGGAGCGGTCAGGTTGCAGGTCCTCGGGAACCCGGATGCCATGGAAACAGCGTCCCCCGGGGCAGTTTTGAAAGCTTCATGATTTTCTGATATATTTATCAGTGGAATGCGCCGCAGATTTTCGCATCTCCTGAAGAAAAAGACCGGGAGGGACTTATGCTTAAGAAAGTGAATCCGCTCGAAACAGCCGCATGGAAGAAGCTCCAGGACCACTTCATCCTCATGAAAGATAAAAGGATGGATGCAATGTTCCGTGAATCTCCCGAACGGTTTTCCAGGTTTTCCCTCCGGTTTGAAGACATCCTGCTTGACTACTCAAAAAATATCATCACCGACGAAACCCTCCGGCTTTTTCTTGCGCTGGCCGAAGAAGTGCACCTCCGGGAAGCGATCGAGAAAATGTTCTCCGGAGATGCGATAAACGAAACCGAAAACCGTGCAGTGCTGCATACCGCGCTCAGGAACCGTGCAAACTCGCCGGTGTATGTAAACGGCAATGACGTCATGCCCGAAGTGAACCGGGTGCTGAACCAAATGGAGGGCTTTTCAGAACTGGTTCTCTCAGGGAAATGGAAGGGCTATGCCGGAAAACCTGTTTCGGATATCGTGAACATCGGTATCGGCGGCTCTGACCTCGGACCGGTGATGGTCACCGAAGCCCTGAAACCGTATAAAATGTCCCGTATCAATGCGCACTTTGTTTCGAACATAGACGCCACGCATATCACTGAAACCCTGAAAAACCTGTCACCCGAAACGACATTGTTCATGATTGCCTCAAAGACGTTTACCACACAGGAGACCATGACAAACGCACACACCGCACGAAAATGGTTTCTCGCCGCCGCAAAGGATGAAATCCATATACAGAAACATTTTGTGGCGATATCCACCAATGAGGAAGCGGTGAAGGATTTCGGGATCGATCCCGCTCACATGTTCCGCTTCTGGGACTGGGTCGGTGGAAGATATTCCCTCTGGTCCGCCATAGGGCTCTCGATCGCCTGTGCTGTCGGCTTCGAGAACTTCACTGAACTGCTTGAAGGCGCGCACGCAATGGACAGGCATTTCAGAGAAACGCCTTTTGAGAAAAACATCCCCGTGATCCTGGCATGTATCGGCATCTGGTACAACAATTTTTTCGGAGCCCAGACTGAGGCCATCCTTCCGTATGACCAGTACATGCACAGGTTCCCTGCCTATTTCCAGCAGGGCAATATGGAAAGCAACGGGAAAAGTGTCGGCAGGGACGGACATGAAATCGCACATCAGTCAGGTCCGGTTATCTGGGGAGAACCCGGAACAAACGGCCAGCATGCCTTTTACCAGCTGCTCCACCAGGGGACCAAACTGGTACCCTGCGATTTTATCGCGCCCGCGATCAGCCACAACCCGTCCGGAGACCATCACCCCACGCTGCTCTCGAATTTCTTCGCACAGACCGAGGCATTGATGAAAGGCAGATCCGAAGATGAGGTCGTCGGGGAACTCAGGCGGGCGGGGAAAAGCGAAGAGGAGATTAGGAGACTAGCTCCGTTCATGGTTTTCAAGGGGAACAGGCCTTCCAATTCGATCCTCTGCAAGAAACTCACTCCGAGGACACTCGGCAGTCTGATCGCAATGTACGAACATAAAATCTTTGTCCAGGGTGTCGTCTGGAATATCTTCAGTTTTGATCAGTGGGGGGTGGAACTCGGGAAACAGCTCGCCGCGAAAATCCTTCCCGAACTCGGAAATGATGATCCGGTGTCTTCCCACGATCCATCAACGAACGGTCTTATCAATGCATTCAAGGAAATGCGAAGAAAAGCATAACACTGCGTTGTGTGCCCGCGGATAAAATGATACCGTTCAGAGCGGCAGATACGCCCTTGGATTAAGGTCCAGTCCGGCTGTATTCCCCGATTTCAGATGATGATACCCGGCTGCAGCGATCATCGCCGCATTGTCGGTGCAAAGGGATACTGCCGGGATGAAGACGTCCGCATCCCGCTCCGCAGCCATCTCTTTCATCCTCTTCCTCAGCGCACTGTTCGCAGCTACGCCTCCTGAGAGCACCAGCCTTGTCATGCGTTCTTTCCTGATCGCCCATTCTGTCTTCCGTACCAGCACATCCACCACAGACGCCTGAAAGGATGCGGCGATATCCTCCAGTCTGTGGCTGACGCCCCCTGTGCCCTGCTTTCTCACCAGGTGGAGCACCGCGGTCTTCAGCCCGCTGAAGCTGAAGTCGAGGGATTCTGGAAGGTAGGCCCTCGGGAAATCAATCGCCTTCGGGTCCCCATCTGATGCAAGCCTGTCGATGACTGGTCCTCCGGGATAGCCAAGCCCGAGGAGTTTTGAAACCTTGTCGTATGCTTCGCCTGCTGCGTCGTCCCTTGTCCTCCCGAGCTCCCTGTACCTGCCGAATTCCTCAACCCTGAAAAGGCAGGTATGGCCGCCTGAAACCATGAGTGAGAGAAAAGGAAACGAGGGCTTCGGATCATCAAGAAATGCAGAAAATATGTGTCCCTCGAGGTGATTGACCGCAACCAGAGGTATTTTCTTTGTATAACTCACTGCCTTCGCAAAAGAGCATCCTACAAGAAGAGACCCGATCAGCCCCGGCCCTTGGCAGACCGCGATACCGGACAGGTTCTGGAAGAGAATTCCCGCCTGCCGGAGCGCCTCATCAACCACCGGCCAGATCATCTCGATATGTCTGCGGGATGCAAGCTCGGGTACAATGCCTCCGTATTTTTTATGGATTTCAGTCTGGCTGGAGATCACATTCGAGACTATCTGTACGCCGTTTTCCACGACTGCCGCAGAAGTATCATCACATGACGTATCGATGCCGAGGACGAGCATGAAACCCCTTTAAGGCGAATGCTCGAAGATGTTCACCCCTTTGGGAAAGGAAAATTCGAAAAGCGTGTCTTCCAGGCCGGTATTGATCCTGACATCCTTCAGGACCATCTCTATCCTGTTCGAAAGCGCGTCGATAATGGTAAACGACTTGATCGGAAACGCATCCCCGGAAGGCACTATCTCGATAGAGAGTATGTTTCCCATGGATTTTCTGGGCTTGAGAATGAGTGTGCCGTTTTTCTCCGTAACAGAAAACTCCTCCCGTATATTCCCGAAGCCGTTCAGCAGCGCAATCGGTGCCTGTCCGTACGTCTTCCTGTCGAACTTCCCCCTGAATGCCTGTTTTTCCTTTTTCTGGTAGATGAGAATTTCGCCGTTATTGATAACCACGTCCTGCGCATGTTCGCCTGAATAGTTCCATTTCAGCTTCATCGGTCTCTTAATATAAAAAAGGCCCTTGAAACTGTCCGTACGTTTCAGGTCACTGATATGGCTTTTCTGAATAAAATTGCCGCTGATGTCCCTGATTGTTTCATATGCATTCTGTATCTTCGCAACTTCATCATCGACTGATGAGGCCGCATCGGCAGAAGAAAACAGACAACAGCAGATGAAAGTCAGCAGAAAAAAAACCGGGTATCCGGTATGTCTTCTGGAATAGTTCATCGTCTCATCCTTTTCTGTAGTGTAACAGGAATACGTCATTCCTTTCGCGATTTTTTAAGAATACCACACAGGGAAATCCATACTCAATACAACAGAACCGTCCTGTTTCCGCAAAGCTTTGAGCGCAGGAAAGCTGCGGGACCGTCATATTCAGCAAGGACATGGTATTGCGCAAACAGTAGCACACGGGATATAGTTATTCATGTCAGGGACATGGCGTTTCATCGACAGCGGGAACTGTTCCGCGGCCTTCAACATGGCCATGGATGAGGCTATTGCAACCTCTGTCAGGAGAGCGGACTCTGCTCCGACATTCAGGTTTTACGGCTGGGATGTCCCGTCCGTCAGCATCGGATACTTCCAGAAAATACACGATATCGATCTTCAGTCCTGCAAAAAGAACCATATCCCCGTAGTAAGAAGGCTTACCGGCGGACGCGCCGTCCTGCACGGCAATGAGATCACCTACAGTTTTTCCTCAAAATCTTCCGGTATGCTGTCCGGAGGACTGCGCGACAGTTATAGAAAACTCAGTGAGGCCTTTTCACTTGCACTGTCAAAGATCGGGATAGCAACAGATACCGATCTGGAGAGAAAGAGGCGCCGTTCCCCTGACTCTGTGCACCGGGAGCGAAGCCCGGAATGTTTTCAGTCAACCTCATTCGGCGAACTCACGTCATCCAGCAAAAAAATTATCGGGTCTGCCCAGAGACGATGGGCTGACGGTCTGCTTCAGCAAGGGTCACTGCCGTTTATGCTGAATTCGGATGCCATGCGGGAGATATTCATGCAGAAGCCGGATGCAAACGTCGAAAAGTCCTATATCGGTCTGAATGAAATTCTGCCTGACCTCGGAATCGACATGGTAAAAGACGTTATTAAGATCTCGTTTGAAGAGACCTTCGGGATACGATTTGTTCCGTCTCCCCCTTCAGAGGAAGAATTCTCACTTGCCCGCGTCTTCGAGGCTGAAAAATATTCCTCCCGCGCATGGACTTTCAGACGATAAACAGTCCCAATTCGGGTATAATGGAAAATCATGTATATTTTTCTGAACGGAAAGATTGTTCCTTCAAAAGAAGCAGTCGTTTCAGTCTTTGACCACGGGTTCCTCTACGGCGACGGAATCTATGAAACCATGCGGGTCTATGACGGTGTGGTATTCAAGATTGATGAACACCTCCGCAGGCTTTACCGCTCTGCGTCCCTTATCGGGCTGACGATTCCCCCCGATATAAACTATTTCAAAATAGCACTCTACGAAACACTGATTGCCAACGCACTCAGGAACGCGTACGTCAGACTGACAGTTTCCAGGGGACACGGTCCGCTCGGTCTTGATCCTGACCTCTGCGCCGAGCCGACAATCGTTATCTTTGCACAGGAACTCAGGGAATATCCCAGAGCCTTCTACGACAGCGGCATCAGTCTGATCATCGCTGAAACGCGGAGGAACCTCAGGGAGGCAATCGACCCGCGCATAAAATCACTCAATTTTTTGAACAATATCCTCGCAAAAATCGAGGCGAAAAAGAGTAACGCATATGAAGCACTGATGCTGAATGCGCATGGAAACCTTACCGAAGGCACGATCAGCAATATTTTCTTCTGTGCAAACGGACTGCTCTGCACCCCGTCGCCTGACTGCGGGATACTCGATGGAATAACACGCGGAATCATCATTGACCTTGCCAGAAAAGAAGGGATCAGGGTCGCGGAAGGGAAATTCACACAACACGACATTTATGCCGCCGAAGAGGTCTTTATCACCAATACCACGATGGAGGCGATGCCGGTATCGAGAGTCGATTCACAAACCTATCCTGTCGGACAGGTCGCACGGCTGCTCAGAAAACTGTACCGCCGGGAAGTGAATGCATATGTTGCCAATGAAAAGGCAGAAGGGCCTTCGTTGTGGGGATTGGAAGAGTAAGCGCTTACCTTCTATAATTCCTGCGAATCGCGTTATTTTGGCACTTTAAATGAACAGTTTTCTTAAAACCTGAGATGGATAATATGTATTGCCTAACTGATCTGACATCTATAAAATATGGCCTAGCGTCTGCAACTTACGAACGCAGAAAAAGAAGGGGGGTGGGAGATGGTAAAACTGGTTGCACCTGTTTTCTAAAACAGGGGACGGTATTTATTCAGTAAGACAATTATATTGCATATTCAGAGAAGTCTAACAATGTCTTTTGGGGGGAAGATATGTTGAAACGACTGTTAATCATTATATGCTTTCTGGTTGTTACGCCGGATTTCTCATTTGCGAAAAACGATATCAATGTTGAGTTTGAAGGTCGATATTGGATTACTGATTTGACTGCAGAGGCCAAAGTCACAGAGGATGGCATCGGAACAGAAATAGATTTCCAGGATGATCTCGGGCTTGATGACAAAAACTTTCCTGAAGGCAGATTCACGTGGTATCCTGGTGCCAACAGCAGAATAAGGGTTTCCTATACACAAATATCATACGACGGTGATAAGGAGATTGATAAAACAATAGATTTTGCAGGAGAAACCTATTCGATAGGGTCTCGGGTAATCACAGACCTCGAGCTGAAGTATCTGCGACTCGGATGGATATGGCAGTTTGTCAATATAAGGAATGGCACATTCAAATTCGGAACGGTGTTGGAAGGGAAAGTTGCATGGATTGACGCTTCACTTGATGCACCAAATGAAATACCTCCTGTAAAAGAATCCGAGAAATTGTGGGGCGGACTTCCCACGATTGGCGTCGCAGTCGATATCAACCCACATGAAGTCGTTAATATTTTTGGGGAGATATCCGGAATGACCGCCGGCAAATACGGCTATTTTATTGATGGAGAAGCAGGAGTAAAAATTATTCCAATAAAAAATCTAAGCATAATAGGCGGCTACAGAATTTTTGATATAAAAGCAAAAGATGATCCTGATTTTGCAAAGCTTAGAATTTCCGGATTCTTTTCAGGGGTAACGTTGAGATTCTAATAATGGATATTGCGTGTCATTGTGATAAAGGGCTTGGAACTACCAGGCCCTTTTGAATTGTTCTTGTTCTTCCTGACACAAACATCTGTTAAGATTCCGAAAGACGGCAAGCATTCACATAAGAATACTCAATGTCAAAATTTATTAACTATGTTGATTGTGCCAAGACCTATACATTGAACCTGAAATTAATAATATCCCCGTCTTGCACTTCATAAGACTTGCCTTCGAGCCTCAGGAGTCCTTTCTCCCTGGCATGTTGCATACTTCCTGATACAATAAAGTCTTCATAGGAAATGACTTCTGCCCTGATAAAACCCCTCTCGATATCTGAGTGAATCTTTCCTGCCGCTATGACTGCATTTGTATGGCTCCTTACAGTCCATGCCCTCACCTCATCTTCTCCGACCGTAATAAATGATATCAGACCGAGCAGTCGATAACATGTCCGTATCAGTCTGTGTGAGGCTGGCTCCTCAATGCCGAGTTCTTTCAGAAATGGTTCTCTTTCGTTGTCAGGAAGCTGCGATATCTCCATTTCAATTTTTCCGCAAAGAGTTAGGGTATCCACCGATCGATAACAATTCAGGATCGATGATTCAAGAGCCTTAGTATATTCTGTATCGTCCTCTCTTTCCCCGCCGTTAAGGACAATTACCTTTGGAATCATTGAAAGAAATTGCAGATGTCTCATTGTCCTCATTTCCTCACCGGTAAATGCAACGTCTCTCAGTGCTTTCTCTTGTAATAGGGAATCCTTGCATTTCAGAAGCACTCGCTTTTCTGTTTCATCAGGTTTTTTCCCGCGCTTCTTTCCTTCCTCCATGCGTTCAAGACGTGTTTCTATTAATGAGAGGTCAGCAAAGATCAGTTCGAGTTCAAGCGTCTCAATATCTCTCACTGGGTTTATGCTTTCCATAGGATGAATAACGGATTCATCGTAAAAGGCTCTCACAACATGGACAATAGCATCAGCGTCCTTTATAAGATCAAAGATTTTCTTGTTCAGTTTGAGATCACCTTTCGTAATGCCGAGATAATCAAAATATTCAATCGTGGCATACGTTGTCTTTTTCGGCCTGTAAATCTCGGACAGCGTGTCAATTTCCGCATGAGGCACCTTCACAATACCGATATTCGGGTCACCAGTAACTGTTGGATATAACGTAGTCTCACTATTCAAGCCCGTCAGGGCATTGAAGATAGTAGTTTTTCCTGCATTCGTCAAACCAATAAGCGCGACTTTCATTGTTCCTCCATGTTTAGTACAAGGTTGCTGCAGGAACCAGCTCCGGCAGCAAAACATTAATTATAAACGAATCACTTTATCAAAAGCGAGCTTCTGGTTATTTCCCACACAGGTGTAAAATTGAAAGAGAAAAAAAGAGATGCGTCTCAGGGGAGGAACTCTTCATTTCAAATGCTTCTGAAAGGCAACAATGGTTCCTGTTACAAACACCATCAAAGGTTCCGACAAATTGCAAGCATTCACATAGAAAGAGAGATTTTGAAGCCTTAGAAGTAGAGCTTTGTCTTCTCCCTAAAGTCAACACCGGAAAATTTTGTGTAAGCTGTAATAATTTCTTTAGGGAATAATTGCAGTACAAACCTCTACGAACAAGGTGCCCGACGCAAAGAAAATTACGGAGAAGCATTGAGATATCTATTTTAGAAATCCAGCGGACTTTTTGCCTCTTTTAACGTCCTGCTCGGAATGCAGTGAGTATAAATCATAGTTGTCCTTACGTCGCTATGGCCGAGAAGAGTCTGGATTGTGCG